>NZ_JBSGDP010000020.1:0-93070 GCF_053602435.1 Nocardia sp. NPDC004415 | reverse complement strand
GGTGTCGTCGGCGTCCTCACTCCGTACAAGGGCAGGAACAAGCCAGCGTCGCAGAAGGAAGCCAACCGTGCCCACGCACGGCTACGCGGCCGCGGCGAGCGGGCATTCGCCCAGCTCAAGGTGTGGAAGATTTTGCGGAAGCTGCGATGTTGTCCTGACAAGACGACTCGGCTCGTCAAGGCGATCGGAGTACTGCAGGACCGCGAGCGTCAGGCCGAGGCAGCAGGATGAAAAAGGCTCGGTGTGCCGTCCTTGCGCACGCCGTACAGGGCGACATCGCCGAGGGAAATTTCACCGGCCATGCACCGATTTTCACAGAGAATGGCCTCCGGGGATATCATTCGATAGAGATTGTAGATTCTCAGTACACCGCTACTGCCCATAGCTACTCGCTCTCTGTGCCGCGCCCGATTCGGCTGCCGTTGTGGCGTGAGACTACGCGTTGGCCTCAGACCGGGAACAGGCCGTGTTTGCGGGGGTTCGGGCGGGACACTGCCTCTTTTTCGTGGAGGAGGCGGAGGGCGTGGCGGATTTCGAGGCGGGTGGTGGCGGGTTCGATGACGGCGTCGATGTAGCCGCGTTCGGCGGCGATCCAGGGGGTGGCGACGGTGGCGTTGTACTGGTCGATCATGAACTGGCGGGCGCCCGCGCGGTCCGGGGCCGGGACCTGCTCGAGTTGCCGTTTGCCGACGATGCCGACCGCGCTCTCGGCGCCCATCACCGCGATGCGCGCGGTCGGCCAGGCCAGGCTCAGGTCGGCGCCGAGCTGTTTGCAGCCCATCACCGCATAGCCGCCGCCGTAGGCCTTGCGCACCACCACGGTCACCATCGGGACGGTCGCCTCGATGACCGCGCGGAAGAACCGGCCGCCGCGCTTGATCACCCCGTTGCGCTCCTCGTCGACACCCGGCAGCACGCCGGGGGTGTCGACGACGAACACCAGCGGGATCCGGAAGGCGTCGCAGATCCGGATGAAATGCGTTGCCTTGTCCGAGCATCGGGCATCGAGCGCGCCGCCGAGCACCATCGGCTGATTGGCGACCACACCGACGGGCCTGCCGTCGACGCGAGCGAATCCGGTGATCAGATTGGCGGCCGTGGCGGCGGCGATCTCGTGGAAATCGCCGTCGTCGAAGAGGCGGAGCAGGATGTCGTACATGTCGTAGCCGGTGCGGTCGGCGTCGGGGATGATCGTGTTCAGCTCGCGGTCGCTGTCGGTGATCTCGGGTTCGAGTCCCGGGTTGACGATCGGCGGCGGCTCGTTGCAGCTGCTCGGCAGATAGCTCAGATACGCCCGCGCCCAGGCGAAGGCGGCCGCCTCGTCGGCCGCGACGTGGTGGATGGTGCCGTTGTCGGCCTGCACCCGCGCGCCGCCGAGTTCCTCCATGGTCACCGATTCGCCGGTGACCTCCCGGATCACCTCCGGCCCGGTGACGAACATGTAGGACTGCTCGGTCGCGATGAGCACATCGGTGTTCACCGGCGCGTACACCGATCCGGCCGCGCACTTGCCCAGCATGATCGAGACCTGCGGGACCAGTCCCGAGAGCTGCTCCTGGCGGCGGCTCATCATCGCGTACCAGGCCAGCGAGGTGACCGCGTCCTGGATGCGGGCGCCGCCGGAGTCGTTGATCGCGACCACCGGGCACAGGTTGGCCAGCGCGAAATCCAGTGCCGCGGCGACCTTGCGCCCGAACATCTCCCCGACCGACCCGCCGAACACGGTCTGGTCGTGCGCGATCACCACCACCGGCCTGCCGTCGATCTCGCCGCGGCCGGTGACCACCCCGTCGCCGTACATGGCCTCGGTGCGGCCGGGCTGCCGGACCAGTTTCCCGATCTCGACGAACGTGCCGGGGTCGAGCAGCGCGCGCACCCGCTGTCTGGCGCTGGGAATGTCTTTCGTTTTGCGTTTCGCGATACCGACCTCGCCGGCCGGTTCTTCGGCCAGTTCCAGCAGGCCCCGGAGTTCTTCCAGTTTTTCGCGCGTGACGCTCATCGGTGGTGCAGCCCTTCGAACATTCTTCGCCGTCGTTGGCGACGGTCACGAGCGTAGCCCGCACAGACTGTGAAGTGTGACCATTCCACTAGTTTTCCGGCAAAGATCCGGGTGACGCGGCGGTCCGGGGAGCGGAAAAAGTCCTGTGTGCGGTCATGGGGGTTGTTCGTGAGGTGTGGTGACCTGCCCAGAACAAAGGCGAGGTCCGGATCGGCCCGAATTCCGCGACTTATGTTCGGTCCGGTTTCGACAAGCCATTCGCTCGAATTATCGAATCGCACAGGAAGATACACCAGACGATGAAATCTCCCAGTCGCCGACGCGCGGTGCAGACAGCGGTGTTCACCGGCGTCAGCGCACTCGCCGTCGCCCTGTCCGGGGCGGGCGCGAGCGCGGCCCCGGCGCCCGCGCCCACCGAACACGATCTCGCCGAGGTGATGGCGGGTAGCCCGATCGCGGGCACCGGCTCGGCGTGCACCTCCGGCAGCGGCGCGGGCTCGGGTAACGGGTCGGGCAACTGCTACGGCGGATCCGGTTCCAGCTCGGGGTCTTCGGGCGGCAAGTCCACCGACACCGTCGGTGTGGGCCCGGCGCAGACCTCGTTCCTCGGCGCCTTCGCCTACGGACTGGGCAACGGTGACGCCGCCCCGCCCGGCGCCAACGACTGGAACTGCAAGCCCACCGCCGACAAGCCGCGCCCGGTGGTGCTGCTGCACGGCACCTGGATGAACGCCTACAACGGCTACGCCTTCATGGGTCAGCCGATCAAGGACGCGGGCCTGTGTACGTTCACCTTCAATTACGGCCGTTCCGGCCTGGTCGAGGGTGGCGGGCTGGGTTCGTTGCTGCCCGGCGTGATGGGCACCGGCTACATCCAGGACTCCGCCGACCAGTTGGCCACCTTCGTCGACCGCGTGCTCGCTGCCACCGGCTCCGACGAGGTCGACATCGTCGCGCACTCCCAGGGTGGCGCGATGGCCAACTGGTACACCAAGTTCGACGGTGGCGCGGCCAAGGTGAAGAACCTGATCACCTTCGGTGCCACCCACCACGGCACCAGCCTCGACGGCATCGGCGCGCTGGGCCGCGCCATCAACAATCTCGGCATCGACGTGCTCGGCCTGGTCGAGATCTTCGTCGGGCACGCGGGCATCCAGCAGACCATCGGCTCGGACTTCGTCAACGAGCTCAACGCGGGCGGTGACACCGTCGCCGGAGTCGACTACACGGTGGTCGGCACCCGCTACGACGAGGTGACCAACCCCTACGACCTGACCTTCCTGAAGGCCGGGCCGGGTGCCACGGTCGACAACATCACCCTCCAGGACGGCTGCGAGCAGGATGTCTCCGACCATCTCACGATGATGTACTCCCCGCGCGCGCTGTCGATCGCGTTGCGCGCGCTGGACCCGGCGGGCAACCACGAGCTCGCCTGCACCTTCAACCCGTGGCTGATCGGAGGTGGTGGATCGCTGTGACACACCGCGAAGGCGCTGCCCGTGATCGGTGGGCAGCGTCTTCGGCGTGTGTGGGGTCAGGCGGCGCTGCGGTAGCTGCGCGCGACGAGCGCGGAACGCAGGTACCACAGGCCCGAGGGCTGGGTGGGGTCGAAGCCGGTGAGCTGACCGATCCGCTTGAGCCGGTAGTCGACGGTGTTGGTGTGTACGTGCAGCACACGCGCGGTGCGCTGGCGGTTGAGATTGTTGGCGATGTGGCGCTGCAGCGTCTCGAGCAGTTCGGGGTACTGGTCCAGCGGGTCGAGCAGCGAACCGAGGAATTCCCGGCCGGGGCCGGGGCGGGTCAGCTGGTATTCCAGCGCGAGCTCGTCGAAGCGGTACAGCCCCGAGGTCACGTCGAGCCGCTGGACCATGTCGAGCAGTTCGTGGGCCTGGTCGGCGGCGTCGGGAACGCCGGTGCTGCTCGACTCGACCATCGCGGCGGTGATGCCCACCTGCGCGGCGTGCGAGAGCTGGGCGACCAGGGCGGCGAGCCCGTCGCGATCGAAGGCGTCGGCCGGGATGAGCACCGTGCCGCCGTCCACGCTGAGCAGCGACAACGCCGTCTCGCCGCAGCGCTTGGCCAGTTCGGCCTGCACGCGGCGCAGTTTGCGCCGGGCCACCACCTTCGCGTCGAGCGCGGGGTTGGCCTCCTCGCGGTGCGGGGGGATCGACAGCGCCAGCACCGCGTAGGTGTCGGCGATGGCGATCCCGCACTCGCGGGCCATGGTGGAGGTGCTGTGGCCGCCGAGCAGCGCCGAGGTCAGCGTGTGTACCGCGGTGTGGTGCTCGCTGACGACACCGCGCAACTCGCGCACGTAGGCCAGCGAGACCTGCGCGGTGATGGTGTCGAGCAGTTCCATCACCACCTTGACGCCGTCGACGAGGTTGTCGTAGTCCTTCACCGACGCGCTCGACACCACCAGATCCAGGCCGATCTTGAAGCCCTCGGCGATCGAGTGGTGGATCGTGTCGATCGGGACGCCCTCCCTGGCCCACGCGCTGGCCGCGTCCTGCAGCCGTTGCAGCGTGTTGGGGATGTCGCGGCCGTCGAGCATGCTGACGGCGAATTCCAGGCAGATGCGGGTGATGGTGGTGACGTCACCGGAGATGGCGTCACCGGGCAGCGTGCCGCACGGCGCCACGTTCTCGACGAAGTGACCCACCATCTGCCGCGACAGCGCTCGGACGTCCTTGAGTGGCGAAGACATCGGCCGCCCGGAGATCGTCAGTGATTGCCGGGGTGGGTTGTCTACGGACATCTGTGTTCCCTTCGCCTGTTTCCGGGCTGTACCCCCCGCCGTCCAGCGACTTCACCCTAGCCAACCGGTGCGCGGAGTGGAAAGGATTGCTTGCTTATAGGTCGGCGGCACAGGCGCCGGGGCAGCCTTGGTGACCCTTCACAAGTCTGGTCGATCGCTATCGGGGGTTGTAGAGTTCACCGCGCCGGAACGAACCGATAGGGGCACCCATGATGCGACCTGCCGTCCGTTGTCTGGTCTGGGAACTGGACGAAACCCTCTGGGACGGTGTGGTCCACGACGGGACCAGCGCCGCGCCGCGCCCACCCGCGGTGCGCACGCTGCGGAAGCTGAGCGAGCGCGGCGTGCTGCATGCCGTCGCGGCCCGCGGCGACCGCGCGCGCACGCTGCACACGCTCTACCGGCACGGCCTCTACGAGATGTTCTCGGCGGTCGAGATCGGCTGGGGCCGCAAATCGGCCTCGATCGTGCGCATCGCCGACACCCTGGGCCTCGGCCTGGACGGGCTGGCGTTCCTCGACGCCGAGCCGGTGGAACGCGCCGAGGTGGCCCGCGCGCTGCCGATGGTGCGCTGCTACGCCGCCCGCAATGTCGAGATGCTGCCGCTGCTGCCCGATTTCCGGCACGACCTGCGCTCGGGCCCGCTGCCGACGCCGCCGCTGGGATTCGCGCGGGTACCCGCGCTCTGATCGGTGCGGTGAGGGCGCGCCGCGACGCGCCCTCACCGGCCGGTCAGGCGTCGGCCAGGATGAACGAGGCCGCCTGCTCACCGATGAAGATGGCGGGCGCGTTGGTGTGGCCGCGGATGATCAGCGGCATCACCGAGGCGTCGGCCACGCGCAGACCCTCCACTCCGCGCACCTTCAGGTCCGGCGTGACGACGCTGGCCTCGTCGGTGCCCATCCGGCAGGTGCCGACCGGGTGGTAGAGGGTGTGTGAGAACTTCTCGATGGTCAGCGCGATGGCGCCCTCGAGGTCCTCGGGCGCCTCCGGCGGGTAGATCAGCGGCCCCAGCGCGCTCTTGAGCGCGGGCTGGCCGACGAATCCGGCGCACACCCGCAGCCCGGCTTCCAGCGCGGCCCGGTCGGCGCCGTCGGGATCGGACAGGTAGCGCGGATCGATCACCGGCTTGGCGGTCGGGTCGGCCGAGGCCAGCCCGATCTTGCCGCGGCTGCGCGGGCGCAGCAGGATCGCGCCCAGCACCACGCCGTGCTCGGTCGCCTCGACCAGGCCCTCGTGATAGAACGGCGCGGGCGCGTAGATCAGCTCCAGGTCGGGGTGCTCGAGCTCGGGCTCGCTGCGCACGAAACCGTAGGCCTCGCCGACATTGGAGGTCAGCATGCCGCGGTGGCGGACCAGGTAGTTGATCAGTTCCAGGGGCTTCTCCGCCGCGTACAGCGAATCGGATTCCACGCCGTAGCCCAGTGCGGCGATCAGGTGATCCTGCAGGTTCGCGCCGACCTCGGGGGAGTGCGCCACCGACTCGATGCCGTGTTCGGCGAGCTCGTCGCGGTCGCCGATGCCCGAGAGCTGCAGCAGCTGCGGGCTGTTCACCGCGCCACCGCACAGGATGACCTCGCGCGTCGCGGTGACGGTGTGGGTCTGCCCGCCCTGCAGGTACTGCACGCCGGTGGCCCTGGTGCCCTCGAAGAGCACCTTGGTGGCCAGCGCCTCGGCGTGCACGGTGAGGTTCGCGCGCTTCATCGCCGGGTGCAGGTAGGCGTCGGCGGTACTCCAGCGCCTGCCGTCACGCTGGGTCACCATGGTCTGGGTGAAGCCCTCGGGCGCGGGCCGGTTCGGCGACTCGAGCTCGTGACCGGCCTGGCGCGCGGCCTCGAGGAAGGCGTGGGTGGAGGCGCGCGGGCTGCGCTGACGCTGCACGTGCAGCGGGCCCTTGGTCCCCTCGTCGGGGAACTGCGCGTCCTGCACCCGCTCGATCTTGCGGAACTGCTCGACCGCGGCGCCCCAGTTCCACTGCTCGCCGGCGAGCAGCCCCCACTCGTCGTAGTCGGCCCGGAACCCGCGCACCCACATCATCGCGTTCATCGACGACGACCCACCGAAGGTCTTGCCGCGCGGCCAGTAGATCTGCCGGTCGCCCAGGCCCGCCTGCGGTTCGGTCAGGTAGTCCCAGTCACGCTCGGTGCGGAACAGTTTCGAGAACGCCGCCGGAATGTGGGCGAACTTGTCGTCGTCGGCCGGTCCGGCCTCCAACAGCACTACCGTGGTGCCCGAGTCGGCGCTGAGCCTGTTCGCGAGCACCGCCCCCGCTGATCCGGAGCCGACGATCACGTAATCCGCGGACGTCCCACCTGCTTGCACTGTCCAACTCCGATCCTGCACTGCATCTGTCGTAGTCAACTCGGATGCGCCACAGCCGGACTCGTCGCCGGGCGGCGCTGGAAGCAGCGTACTGACAGTCGGCGCCCGGCGGGTGCTCCGTGTCTCAGTCGGTGGCCGTCGCCGCGGCGGCCCGGCCCGCGCGCCTGCCGTAGAAGCTGCCGTCGCCCAGCGACGCCCCGCTGACATACCCGCCGGCGCACAGCCCCGACGTGCATCGTCCTGCCGCGTAGAGCCCCGCGATCGGCTCCCCGCTGACGTGCAGTACCCGCGAGTCCAGGTCGGTGCGCAGCCCGCCGAGGGTGAATCCGGCGGTGAACCCGCGCAGATCGAAACCGGCCAGCGAGCCCGAGATCGGCCGCACCCATTCGGGTTTCTTGCCCAGCAGCGGGTCGCTGCCCTGCTCGGCGTGCCGGTTGTAGGTGGCGACCGTGGTCTGCAACGCCTGCTCGGGCAGGCCCATCTCGGCCTCGAGCTCGGCCACGGTCTCGGCGACCCACTTGGGCGGGAACCGGAAGAACGGTGTGGCGCTCTCGGTGGCGAGCGCCTCTTCCAAGGACTTCTCGTCGATGACGAGGAACGCCTGGTTTTCCTGCTGCAACAGTGTCGCCTGGCCGATACGGCCGGGGTAGGTGTCCTCGGCGATATAGCGCTGCCCGCGCCCGTTGACCATGATGCCGCGCGCCATCATCTGCGGATCGCCGAAGATGGCGACCTCGCTGGCGTCCATGTGCGCCAGTTCGGCACCCAGTGCCTGGGCCAGCCGGATGCCGATACCGTCGTGCTCCTCGATCGCGGCGCCGGGCCGCCCGCTCAGTTTCGGGGTGTAGCGGTCGATCATCTCGGTGTCGTAGGCGAAGCTGCCGGTGGCCAGTACCACGCCGCGTTGCGCGCGCACCGCGACCGGCTTGCCGAAGTGGGTGGCCAGCACGCCGACCACGCGATCGTCGTCGTCGACGATCAGCCTGCGGATGCGGGTGTCGTACTCGACCGGGATGCCGAGTTCGGCCACGGTGTCGGCGAGCGGCTTCATGAGCATGTAGCCGCCGCTGCGCTCACCGATCTTCTTGCCCGCCAGTTCGGGGACGTGCCCGCGGGGCGCCGGTGTCGCGATGTCGAGGAACGGTGCCGCGTTCTCGCCACCGGAATACATCAGCCCCTCGTCGTGCGGTGGCTCCCAGCCCGGTTCACCCCAGAACGACTCCTTGAACGGCACCCCGCAGTCGACCAGCCAGTTGTAGTGCTCGACGCTGCCCTCGCAGTAGTCCTCGATCTTGTCGGTATCGGCACACGGGCCCAGTGCCGCGGTGAGGAAGGCGGCCATGTTCTCGGGGGTGTCCTCGAAGCCCAGCGCCTTCTGCAGGGGAGTCCCGCCGCCCAGGTAGACGAAACCGCCCGCCAGCGCCGCCGCGCCGCCCCAGCCGCCGGTGCGTTCCAGGATCAGCACCCGCGCTCCCGCCCGTGCGGCCTCGATCGCCGCGCACACGCCGGCGATCCCGTAGCCGGCGACCACGACGTCGGCCTCGAAATCCCAGTGCGTCACGGTGTTCGCGCGCAGCGGGCGGACGGTGTCGGTCCGGGGTGGGTTTTCGGTCACGAGCGGCCTCCGGTGTTCGGGTGTGTACCGAAATGGTGCCGCGTCACCGCCGACAAAACAAGAACGTGTTTCAGAAATCTGTCCGGTCGGGACCCTGGGCCCCGGCGCGTCGGCTCCGGTACGGTGGCGCCGGTGAGCGCGAATATTCGAGACATCGCCGTGCAGACCCTCTCCGGCGAGGACACCACCCTGGGCGCGGTGGCGGGTGACCGGGCGGTGCTGCTGGTCAACGTGGCCTCCAAGTGCGGCCTGACCCCGCAGTACACCGGCCTGGTCGAGCTGCAGAAGACCTACGGTGAGCGCGGCTTCACCGTCGTCGGCGTGCCGTGCAACCAGTTCATGGGCCAGGAGCCCGGCTCCGCCGAGGAGATCCAGGAGTTCTGCTCGGTCACCTACGGCGTGGACTTCCCGCTGCTGGCCAAGGTCGACGTCAACGGCGACGACCGCCACCCGCTCTACACCGCGCTGGTCGAGACCCCCGCCGCCGACGGTTCCGCCGGTGACGTGCAGTGGAACTTCGAGAAGTTCCTCATCGGCCGTGACGGCACGGTCGCGGGCCGCTTCCGCCCCACCGTCACCCCGGATGCCGCCGAGGTCGTGCAGGCGATCGAAGCCCAGCTCTGAGTCAGGCCGAGTTCGCCAGCAGCGCGTACTGTGCCGCGGCCTGCTGGCGCACCCCGGCCGGTTCGGGCCCGCTGACGAACGCGCCGTAGCGGCGGTAACTCACGTAGCAGCGGGTCAGCGCGGCGGTGCCGGGAGCGCTGCGGCGTTCCGCGCAGTGCGCCCCGGGGACCTGCTCGGGCGCGCTGACCGGGTGCGCCGCCGAGCTGAGGGTGCGCTGCCAGGTGTCGCCGAAGTCCGTGGCGGCGGCGTCGTCACGGAACCGGAACAGCGTGGTCGTATACGAATTGGCCACGCTGTCCACCCCGCCGCGATCCCACGCGGCCGCCAGTTCGGCGGGCTCGCTGGGCCGGTAGTGCAGGCCCGCGCGCCCCGGCCAGGCGGCGAACTCGCGCGAGGAGATGGCGATCTGCTGATTGGCCGGGCCCGGGATCAGGGTGCGGCGCAGCAGCCCGTCCGGATCGCGGGGGAGGTCGCCGATCCGGTCCGGCGCGGTCGGCGTGAACTGCTCGAGCAGCGGCACCTGCGCGTCGAGGATCGCCGCGACCCGGCGCGCCATGGCGTCGATATCCGGGCTCGGGTGCTGCAGGAACAGACTCACCACGATCTCACCGTGGGCGAAGGTCGCGCCGATCGTCTTCACCCCGGGCCGCCAATGCGCGTGCGCGGCGGCATAACCGGGGATGGGCACCGGCTGGTTGTCCGGGCTCACCGCGAAATCGGTGGCCTCCAGATCGCGGGCGGCGGCCTCGGCCGCGGCGGCGCCCGGAAAACGCAGCAGCACCACCCGGGTGACGCGCGCGTCGGTCTCGATGGCCGGTGTCTTCGCGTCGAAGGCGCGGTTGCCCTCGGCGATGTCGAAGCCGGTGATCATCCGATGCCGTTCCAGCACGGGCAGATTCACATTCGAGATGGCCGAGGCGTCGGCGGTGCGGCGCGGGGTGTCGAGCACATCGGTGCCCCAGTTGTGGGTGAGCTCGGCGTCGACATCGTGCGGGAACACGATCGCCCCGCCCATCCGCAGCCCCTCCAGGATCGCGCCGTCGGTCGGCTTGCGGCCGCTCTCGATTTCGGCGGGCGCGGTCGTGTACCGGCCCACATCGAGCGTGCGGACATCGATCTCGCCCGGCGTCGCGGTGCCCGTCACCGCCGAACATCCGGCGAGCAGGACCGCGACCGCGCCGAGGGCGGTGATCACAGGGGTGCGCTGGTGAGCCATTCGTCGATCATCTCCTGATGGGTGTGGCCCTTCCAGTACACCTGGAGCAGCACGGTGGAATGCGGTGCGGTGTCGAACTGCACCAGCAGCCACGGCCCCGTCGAGCTGTTGAAACTGCGCACGGAGAGCGGCTTGCCGTAGCGCGAACGCAGCTGCCGGGTCGTCCCGGCGGGCAGTGTGGCGACGAATTTCGTGACCGTCTCGATGTCGGAGTGGGCGAGCACCTGCAACTCGAGTTTCTCCCGGTCGGTGCAGTTGAACCCGGTGTCCCACACGGCATCCGGGTTCTTGGTGGCGAAACTGCACCGGAGTCCGCGATAGCCCTCGCTGTCCGGGCCCGCGGGCAGCAGGTCGGGGAACAGGGCGATGGTCGGCCGGGCCGCGGCCCACGGATCGACGGTGGTCGTCGTGGCCGGGGTGGTGGTCGGCGGGAGTGTGCCGGTCCCCGGGTTGTCACGGGTGAGCGCGATCGTCGTCGCCACGGCCAGGACGGCGGCCAGTCCGGCCGCCGCCGCGGCCCAGCCGATCCGGTGGCGACGGGAGCTCCCCGATCCGGGCGAGTTGCGGTCACGGGTCGGCGGGGCGTCGACATGTCCGGGCGCAGATCCAGGACGGCCGAATTGCGTCGCGGTGCTGCCGGTTCCGCTCGCGTAGGTCACCGGCACCGTGGGCCCGACACCTGTGCTGAGCGCGGTCGACGCGACAGCGACCAGCTCCGCGCAGCTCGCGAACCGCTGCGCCGGGTCCTTGGCCAGCGCCCGCGCGAACACCGCGTCCATCGCCGGGGGCAGGTCGGGGCGCGAGGCGGTGATGCGGGGGACCGGGTGCATGAGGTGCGCGCCGATGAGCGCGCCCGCGCTGGTCGCGGTGTACGGCGGCTGCCCGGTCAACAGATGGAACAGCGTGCAGGCCAGCGAGTACTGATCCGAGCGCGGCCCGAGCGGTCGTCCGTCGAGCTGTTCGGGCGCGGCATAGCGCAGCGTCGCGACGAGGGATCCGGTCTGTGTGAGGGCGGTGCCTTCGTCGACCGCCTTCGCGATCCCGAAATCGGTGAGCAGCACTTGCTGGGTGCTCACCCCCGGGGACTGCTCGCGCAGCAGGATATTGGCCGGTTTCACATCCCGGTGCAACAGCCCGGCCGCGTGCGCGTGATCGAGCGCGTCGGCGGTGCACCGCGCGATGTGCAGCGCCCGCTCGACCGGCAACGGCCCCGCCCGCACCGCGGTATCGGCGTCCGTGCCCGCCACGTACTGCATGGCGATCCACAGCTGCCCGTCCGCGCTGCCCCGATCGTGGATCGCGACGATATTCGGATGGTCCAGCCGCCCCGCCAGCTCGGCCTCGCGCTCGAACCGTCCCCGGAACAGCGGGTCGGCGGCGAAGGAGGAGTGCAGCAGTTTCAGCGCGACCAGACGCGGCAGCCGCGGGTGCCGGGCCGCGTACACACTGCCCATGCCGCCGGAACCGAGCACCCGCTCGATGCGAAAACCGGCGAAAACGGCACCGGCCGGGAGCTCGTGCATGCAGTCACGGTAGCCCAGGGCCGATGCCGACGCGGTTGTCACGCTGTCATCGCGCAGCTCACCGCCGGTTTCCGCGCACCGCCGGCGCGGCTGTCGCGGCCGCGGCGAGCGACATCCCGGCACCGGTCACATGCACCAGCCACACCGCCTCCGCGGCCGTCCCCGCCTCCGCCGCCGCGAGGAACACCGATCCCAGACTCGCGATCCCGGCCACGATCCCCAGCTGGACAGCGGTGACCAGGATGCCGCTCGCGTCGGCGGCCAGCGTGACCGGCACCGCCGCCAGCGCCCGCGTCATGAGCGGACTGAAAGCCAGCCCGTTCCCGGCCCCGAAAAGCCCGAACGCCAGCCACACCGCGGGCCCGGCGCCCGCACCGCCGCCCAGCAGGACGGCGAGCCAGCCCAGCGCGGCGGCGTCGAGCACCAGCGCGCCCGGAATCATCCGCGCGTGCCAGCGCGCCGGAACCCGCTGCCAGGACAGTCCGGCCACCGCGAACGCCAGCCCCATCGGCACGAACTGCATCCCGGCCCGCACCGCACCGAACCCGAGATCGCCCTGCAGATACAGCGCGCACGCGAACAGCCACCCGCTGAAGATCGCCATGATCAGCAGCAGTGTCACCGCGGCGGGCAGCAGTCCCGCCGCGCGCACGGCCGCCGGGGCGAACAGCGGGTCGCGCCCCCGCCGGGCGACAGAACGCTCGACCGCACCGAACGCCACCGCGGCGACGACGCCTGCGGCGAAACACAGCACCGTCCACCGCGGGAACCCGAGCTCGTAGCCCACCATCAGCGGCACCACCAGCAACAGCACGGTGAGGGTGAGCGTCACCAGCCCCGCCACATCGATCCGGCGGTCCACCCGTCCCACGGTCACCGGCAGTGCCCGCACCGCCACCGCCCACAGCACCAGCCCGAGTGGCACATTCACCAGGAACACCCCGCGCCAGCCGCTCCCCGCCACATCCGCGTCCACGATCACTCCGCCGAGCACCTGTCCTACCACCACGCCACTGGAGACGATCATCGCGTAGAGGCCGAGCGCCCGCGCCCTGGCCTGCCCGGTGAACGTCCGCTGGATCATCGTCATCACCTGCGGCACCATCGCCGCCGCCCCGACCCCCTGTGCGAACCGGAACACGATGAGCGAGCCGAGCACCTCCCACCAGCAGCACCGCGTAGGCGATCACATACCCGGCCACTATCAGCTGCAGTCCGGCGCCGTGCGTGTGCAGATCCGCGCGGATGGCCGGGACCGCGACATTGACGATCGAGGCGTCGAGTACCGCCATGAACTGCCCGACCAGGAGGACGACGAGCACGGCGATCGAACGCCGTCCGGCCGTCGGGGGATGCGCTGTGAGCGCGGCTGTCCGATTCATTCCCCGATCGTGCGCAGCGCCCCGCCCACCGGCCAGGAGTCCGGTTGTCCCGGTGTGCACACCACCCGGCTGAGACTGCAGGTACCGGAATTGCTTCTGTAGCAAAGGAAACGATGCGCTAGCCTGAAATCTCCTACAGTCACCACCGATGCCTGGAGGCACGTGATGTCGCAATCTTCCGCTGCCTACCCCAGCGCCGTTCCGGTCGGGGTGGACACCACGCGCGCGAGTATCGCGCGGGTCTACGATGCCGCGCTCAACGGCAAGGACAACTACGAGGTCGACCGCGAAGTACTCGCGCAGGTCCGCACCGTCGCCCCGCAGGTCAACGACCTGGCCTGGGCCAACCGTGATTTCCTGATCCGCGCCTGCCGCTTCCTGGCACGGGCCGGGATCGACCAGTACCTCGACCTGGGCTCCGGCCTGCCCACCGCCGAGAACACCCACCAGGTGGTCCAGCGGGTGAACCCGCAATCCCGCGTCGTCTACGTCGACAACGACCCGTCGGTCCTGGTCCACGCCCAGGCCCTGCTGGCCAGCAACACCCGCACCCGCATCGCCGAGGCCGACATCTTCCGCCCGCTCGAGGTCCTCACCAACCCGACGGTCCGCAACGAACTCGACTTCCAGCGCCCCCTGGCCGTCTTCCACATCGGCACCCTGCACCACTACCTCGGCGACGACGCCGCTGCCATCATGCAGACCTACATCGACGCCCTCCCCTCCGGTTCCTTCGTCGCCATCGCCCACTTCCACGACCCGGAAACCCCCGAATACACCGAACTCGCCCAGCGTATGGAAGAGAAGTTCATCCACAGCCCCATGGGCAGCGGCCGCTTCCGCACCCGCGCCGAGATCCAGGCCATGTTCGGCACCCTCGAGATGGTCACCCCCGGCCTCGTCCGCTGCGACGACTGGTGGCCCGACGGCCCCCACCTCGCCCCCCTCTCCGACGTCCGCCACTGCATCCTCGGCGGCATCGGCCGCAAACCCTGACCCGCTCGACGGCCACAGCGTGACGGACATCGCACCCGATCCGCGATCTCGGAATGCGGTGTAGGCCAACATAATTGGTACCTTTGACAGCGGGCTGGACGGTGCGGACCGCAGACCGCACCGTCCAGCCCACCCGGCAGACGTGCTCGAGGTCCTGACCTGATGTACGTGTAGTGACCACGAAGACGCGTGATCGGTGCTCGCCGGATCATCAGGAACCGGATTCCCTCGTGAAAGAGTCAGCCGCAGAGTAGAGTTCGACTGAGGCGGGGCCAGGTTGACACGTGGGAGGAACGCTGTGTTGGGCTCGGTCGTGGTTTCAGCGATGGCCATCGCCGCCGCAAGGACCAGTGGCAATCATCCGATCGTGCCCGTGGCCGATTTCTACCTTCGGGTGAAGCGACTCCTGCGGGAACGCTACCCCGCCATAGATATCGATGCATTGGAGCGTGTTCCCAGCTCGGCCGACGAACATCGCCGTTTGGCCGAAGAACTCCGGGCCGCAGGCTGCGAAGCCGACTCGGAGCTCCGTGGGATGATGCAGCATCTGATCGACTTGCTCGCTGTGCACTATCCCGAAGATGGTGTGGCGGACCGCGTTGAAGTTCACGAACTCCAACTCGCGGCGGTGTCCGGCGAGATGGCCGGGTCGGCGCACGGGTCGCTGACCGCCCCCTCGCCGACGCAGCCGTGGTTCACCGTCGACGGCCTCGACCTCGATGGCAGGATCCTGCCGTCTGTCCCGCTCTCACCGGCGCAGTCCGCGATCTGGTTCGCTCAGCGTATTCGTCCCGACATTCCGCTGACCATTGCGCAATATGTCGAAATCCAGGGTGAGCTCGATGTCGGCGCCTTATTGTACGCGGTCGAGCGTTTCGGTGCCGAAACGCAGATCGGGCAGATCCGCTTCATCGAGATCGGCAATGCGCCCCACCAGCTCATCGATCAATCGTGTCGGCCGGACTGGGCTCGCCTGGACCTGCGTGCGGAGGCCGATCCGTACGGATCGGCCATGCAATGGATGACCGAGAACTCCAGTTCGCCGATCGATGTGGAACGGGACCCGCTCATCACCAATGTGGTCCTGCGGATCGGCGAGGCGCACTACATTTGGTACACCCGAGCTCACCACCTCGTCATCGATGGCTACGGTGCCATGAACGCGATGACTCGCGCCGCGGAGATCTACACGGCGATCATCGTGCGAGGGGAGCCCGCGCCTTCCCGGGCAGCACCGCTGGCTGACATAGTCGCCGACGACAAGAAGTATCGAGAGTCCTCGCGATTCCACGGCGACCGGGCATACTGGCTCGAGCAGATGGCCGACGTCGATGAGCCGATATCTCTGAGTGACAGCACGGCATCCGCAGCGACATCCGCAGCTGATCGCCGCCTGGCACGTGGTGTGCTCGACGCTCACCTGCGTGCCCTGCTCGAGGATGCGACACAACGGCACAACTCCGCCGCGTCAACCCTTGTCGTCGCCGGAGTCGCGAGCTATCTGCGGTCGATCACCGCCAGATCCGATGTCGTACTGAGCTTGCCGGTGTCGGCTCGCACGACCGTTGCGCTGCGCCGCTCGGCGGGCATGGTGTCCAACGTCGTACCGCTGCGGGTCCGTTTCGGCCCGGACACCACGGTCGCCGAGGCGATTCGCGAGGTCGAGGTGCAGATCACTGGCGCGCTGCGTCATCAGCGGTACCGCCACGACGATATACGTCGCGACTGTGGCTATGCCCGGTCGCTGCGCGGCTTTTTTGGCCCCACCGTGAACATCATGCTGTTCCACGACGAGCTTCGGTTCGGTAACCAGATCGGCCAGATCAACGTGTTGTCGACCGGGCCGGTGGAAGATCTGTCGATCAACTTCTATAACGTCGCGGGAGCGCGACTCCACCTCGATTTCGAGGCGAATCCAATGCTGTACTCGCGCACCGAAGTCGACCTCCATCATGCCCGATTCCTCGATTTCCTGCGGACATTCCTCGCCGCCGATGGGGAGTCGGCCGCGGAATCCATCACCGCCATCACCGCTGCCGAGCGAACCGCCGTGGTACACACCTGGAATGCGACATCGGCCGTGCACCCGGGTGGCACGCTGGCGAGCCTGTTCGCCGCCAGAGCGGCCGCCGACCCTCGAGCCACTGCCCTGGAGTACGGCGATCACCGTGTCTCGTACGGAGAGCTGGACGATCGGACGAACCGACTCGCGCGTTTCATGATCGAGCGTGGTGCCGGACCGGAGACGGTCGTCGCGATCTGCCTGCCTCGCGGGATTGATTTGATCCTGGCTATCTACGCCACTATCAAGACAGGAGCGGCGTACCTGCCACTGGACCCGGAGTATCCCGCCGAGCGCCTGTCCTACTGCATCGACTCCGCGGATCCGGTCCTCGTTGTCGTCGACGCCCTGGATGTACGCACGCCGAGTGTCGGCCACTCGCTGTTGACGCTGGCTTCCTGCGACCTCGCCGCCTACGACGGTTCGGCGATCGGTGACGCGCAGCGGCGGGCGGTGCTGCTGCCGGACAACCTGGCCTACATGATCTTCACCTCCGGGTCGACGGGTGTGCCGAAAGGGGTTGGTGTCTCCCATTCCGCCATAGTCAATCGGCTGCGATGGATGCAGCACGAGTATCCGCTCGACGGAACCGACGCCGTTCTGCAGAAGACATCGTTGACGTTCGATGTCTCGGTCTGGGAATTGTTCTGGCCGCTCCAAGTCGGCGCGCGGCTGGTGATCGTGAAGCCCGACGGCCATCGTGATCCGGCTCATCTTGCGCGTGTCATTGCTGGGAAGTGCGTCACCGTGGCGCATTTCGTGCCGTCGATGCTCGACCTGTTCGTCACGGAATCGGGTTCTGCGCTGGCCGTCGGCTTGCGCAGGGTGTTCTGCAGCGGCGAGGCACTTCCGGCCGCGACTGTCCGTGATGCCCGGTCGGTGCTTCCACATACCGAGATCCACAACCTGTACGGACCCACCGAAGCCGCCGTCGACGTAACTTTCTGGCCGTGCGCTGAAGTCACGGACGCGACGGCGATCGGGTCGCCGGTGTGGAATACGCAGGTCTATGTCCTCGACCCGAACCTGCACCCCAGTCCGCCAGGGGCTGTCGGAGAGCTCTACCTCGCGGGCGTGCAGCTGGCTCGTGGGTACCTCGCGAAGAGTGGGCTCACCGCAGATCGGTTTGTGGCGAATCCCTTCACTCCCGGTACCCGGATGTATCGAACGGGCGATCTCGCGCGGTGGAAGCTGGTCCCCGCGGACACCGCGCGAGGTGTGCTGGAGTATGTGGGCCGCAGCGACTTCCAGGTCAAGGTGCGTGGCCAGCGCATCGAACTCGGCGAGATCGAGCAGGCCCTACGCGCCGATCCCCGTGTCGTTCAGGCGATCTGCACCGCCCACAGCGGTCCCCTCGGCACCTCGCTGGTGGCCTATGTGGTTGCGGGAACAGACATCGGCTCGAGGGGTCTCGGAGCATCGCTGATTCGTTCCTTGCGTCACGCGCTTCCCGCGCACATGGTGCCGGCAGTGGTCATCCCGCTCGACCAGTTGCCGATCAACTCATCCGGAAAGCTCGATCGGAAGGCATTGCCCGATCCAGAGAACTACCTGCGCGTCGCCGTTGGGCGCACCGAGCCGCACACCGCGGCGGAGCGCCTAGTCGCCGCGGTCTTCGAAGAGGTTCTCGGAGTCGAAGGGGTCGGGGCTGACGACAGCTTCTTCGCACTGGGCGGCGACTCGCTGATCGCGACTCGGGTGGTCGCTCGCATCAACGCCGCGCTCGGCTCGAGCTTGGGCATCCGGGATCTCTTCGAAGCCGATACCGTCGCCGAATTGGCCGGGCGTTGTGGCGTCGTCACGCAGGCTACACGGCCGCGCCTGCGGCCCGCGGTCCATCCGGAGCGGATTCCCTTGGCTCCCGCGCAACAGCGTCTGTGGATCCTGAACCGGCTCGGCGAGCACGCGGCGGCCTACAACATGCCGTTGGTTGTCCGCTTCGACGGTCCGCTCCAGCCTGCCAGATTGCGCGCCGCCCTGCTCGACGTCGTGGACCGGCAACAGATTCTGCGCACCACATTTCCCGAGGATGCCGACGGACCGCGACAGGTCATCCACCCCGCCACCGCGGTGCCACTGTTCTCGGAACCGATCGACGCGACCGACGACGACATCGCCACGCTTGCGACCGAGTACGCCGCGATGGGATTCGATCTGCGCAGCCAGCCACCCCTTCGGATGTCGCTCCTGCGGGTTGGCACCCGACGCTATGTCCTGATCGTCGTCCTGCACCACATATGTTGCGACGGGTTGTCGGTCGCCCCATTGCTGCGCGATCTGGAGTGCGCGCTGTCAGCCCGGCTGAATGACAGTGAGCCGGGATGGTCGCCACTTCTCATCCGATACGCCGACTACGCGCTCTGGCAGCGCGAACTGCTCGGAGATGACTCGGATCCCAGAAGTTTGCTCAACACGCAACTGGCGTACTGGCGGGCCGCGCTCGACGGGATACCCGACCGGCTCGACCTTCCACTCGACCGGCCGCGGTCGCGACGGAGGTCACCGGAGGCAGGGTCCGCTCGATTCGCGGTGTCTTCAGAACTGCGGCGGGCGATCGACGAGCTCGGCCGGCACGTTGGTGCGTCCACATTCATGGTCGTCCACGCCGCGCTGGCTGTGCTCCTGTCCCGGGTGTGCGGCAGTGCGGATATCACCATCGGCACTCCCGTCGCCGGTCGGGCAGATCGTGATCTCGATGATCTCGTCGGGATGTTCGTCAACACCCTCGCACTACGCACCGCGGTAGATCCCACCGCCGGATTCACGCGTTTGCTAGAAGTGGTTCGAAGAGCCGACCTCGATGCCTACGTCCACGCCGACGCGCCGTTCGAACGGCTCGTCGAAGTCGTCAACCCGGAGCGTTCATCGGCACATCATCCGCTGTTCCAGGTGGTGTTGTCCTCGGATACCCGTAGCGAGCTCCGACTCCACGTTCCGGGCATCGATGCCGAAATCCTGCCGACACCGCTGGCCGTCTCCAAGTTCGACTTGGAAGTCGTGATGCGCGACGACGGCCGAGGTCTGTTAGCCGAACTCGAATGGGGTTATGCGAGAGACCTTTTCGACCATCCCAAGATAGAGGGTTTGGGTCGGCGACTCCTGGCGATACTGCGTGCCGTGACAGAGAATCCCATCACGCCAGTCGGTGATCTCGACCTTCTCGATGAGCGGGAGTCCACGGCCTTGGTGCCCATCGCCGGCCCGCCCGCCGAACCGGCAATTCTGCTGCACGAATTGTTGTCGAATACCGCTGGACGGTTCCCGGACACCGTCGCGCTTCGTCAACACGACAAGGCAGTGACCTACCGCGAACTCGACGAACGGTCGAACAGGTTGGCGCGTGCGCTGGTGGCGCGCGGGGCCGGTCCGGAACGCGTCATCGCCCTCGCGTTTCCCCGTGGTATCGACTACGTCGCTGCGGTCTGGGCCGTCGCAAAGACCGGGGCCGCCTACCTTCCGATCGATCCGAGCGACCCCGGCAGCCGTGTGGCGTACATTGTCGAAGACTCCGCGGCGGTCTTCGGCCTCACGTTGTCCGCCTCGTCGGCGCGAGACTTGGGCTTCCATACCCAACTTCACCAGCAACAGCATTTCAAGTGGCTGACTCTCGACACACTCTCTTTCCTGGACGAACTCGGCGAGTCCTCGGCTGATCCGATTCCCGACAACTTGCGTCGCAGCTCACCTAACGTGGACCAGCTGGCCTACCTTATCTATACGTCTGGTTCGAGCGGCGAGCCCAAAGCTGTCGAAGTCACCCATGCGGGGCTCGCCTCGCTCGCGGTCACCCAGCGAGAGCTGTTCAGGGTGTCGGATTCTGCGCGGACGCTGCATTTCTCGTCACCCGGTTTCGATGCCTCGGTGCTGGAGATGCTGCTTGCGTTCGGTGCGGGCGCAACGATGGTGATCGCGCCGACGGACATCTTCGGAGGTGCGCAGCTCGCTGCGTTCCTGAGGGACGAGCGGATCACCCACGCGTTCGTCACGCCTGCGGCGCTGGCGACTGTGCCGCACGAGGGACTCGACGAACTCGACGTGGTCATCGTCGGAGGTGAAGCCTGCAGCGAGGAGTTGGTCGAGGCCTGGAGCGCTGGGCACCGGATGCACAATATGTACGGTCCGACAGAGGCTACCGTCGCGGTCACCGCAACGGCTCCCATGGCAGCGGGCCGTCCTGTCCAGTTGGGTCTTCCGGTGCGCGGGGTCCGGATGTACGTACTGGACACACGCCTGCAGCCGGTTCCGCCCGGCACGGCAGGGGAGCTGTACCTGTCCGGGCCGGGCATCGCGCGAGGCTACCGTGGCCGTCCCGGCCTCACCGCAGAGCGATTTCTTGCCAACCCGCACGAAGCCGGCGCGCGTATGTACCGCACCGGTGACATGGTGGTGGCGGACTCGACGGGCGCCGTGCGCTTTCTCGGTCGGCTCGACGACCAGATCAAGGTCCGAGGGTTTCGGATCGAGGTCCGTGAGGTCGACCAGGCTCTCCGCAGACACAGCGGCGTAAGTGCTGCGATGACACTGGTCCACACCGATGAACACGGTCGCCGTCGGCTCGCGGCCTATGTCACGGTGAAGGGGCCGGTGGAAGCGGCCGACATTCTTGACTACGTGCGCCAGTCGCTGCCCAATTACATGGTGCCGGCATCCGTGACGATCATCGAAGAATTCCCGCGGACCCCGGTTGGCAAGCTGGATCACAATGCCTTGCCACCGCCGGTCTTCGCGCCGGAGAACGCCGCTGAGGCGGCCCGTACCGACGTCGAACACGCCCTGGTCGCGATCTTCGCCGATGTTCTCGGACTCGAGGAGGTCGGACGCAGCGAGAGATTCTTCGAGATCGGCGGGAATTCGCTGATCGCCACCCAGGCCGTGGATCGTTTCGCCAACGTACTCGGACCCGGGCTGACCGTGCGGGACCTCTTCGACGCGGGCACGGTCGCCGAACTCGCACGCAGATTCGAACAGCGCCGAGCCGAAGCGGATTTAGAGGCACTGTTTCGCGACGGGGCCGCGGTCGACCACCGTCGGGCACCTCGGGAAGCGCAGGTTTGGTGCCTGGGCGACGAACCCGCCCGGCCCGGCGAAGTCGTCCGGATCGGATTCGCGATCGGTGTTCCCGATTCTGCGGCGGCGGCACGGGTAGACGCTGCGGCGGATCGGATACCGGAACCCGTGCGGCTCCGGATCCTGCTGCAATCGCAGCAAGCCTTCGTCCAGCCGGTCACACACATCGCGGTGCTGCACGTCGATCGCACGAGTGATCCCCGGATATTCGAGGTCATTCCCGAGCAGGACGGCATCACCAGCCTGACATTTCGTATCTATCTGGACCGTGACGGGCAGTTGCTGCAGGAAGTTGTAGTCGCCTTGCCTGTCGAACCTCCCCTGTCGAAAGCCGTACTGCCATGAGCCGCGGGTTGAAAACCATTGTCACGATGGACAACAGTGACAAGCTGCGCCACATCCCCGACGTGGACTACAACCGGGATCGCACCATCTACATGTGCTTCACCAAAAGGGCGGACGGATTCACGGTCCAAGCGTGGGGCAGCGCCTTCCCGACGTCCGGAGCCGGCAGCTACCGAGGATTCCTCAGGGACAGCGATCGGAATGTAGACCTGGCGATCAGCGGTCTACGAGACGCGTGGCAGCGGAAGACCGTGGACTACATGGAGGAGCGGAAGAGATATCCGTTCAGTGAGAAGTGGGATCTCTCGGGACCCCATGACCACGACCGGCTCGACCGGATCGGACTCGAGTTGGCGCGCGAAGGCAGCGCATTGTTCGACCTGATCTTCGACCCGAAGGACGAGGGACTACGCGAGATTCGTGATCACCTGGTGCGCGCGCTGCGTGCGGGTGAGCAGGTCATCACAATGGAATCGGATGAACTGTTCGCGCCGTGGGGGATGCTCTACGTGTCGCAGGAAGACACGGACATCTGGGCCGCGGACGCGACGTGGTCCATGGACGGATTTCTCGGCTACCGCCACCTCGTCGAACACAATTTCACGTGGGTACCCGGGTACGACAGCCGTATCTCGGTCGACAGCGACCGGGTTGTCGTCGGGCTCAACATCGATGAAGGGGTCGACAGGAAGGCGCCTTTTGTCGGTCCGGTCATCTCCTTCTTCAGCGACCGCACGTCCGTCGTCGTTCGGCGAAGCAAAGCCGAACTCGCCGCGGCCTTGCGCAACGCCGACTTCGGTGACCACATCACCTACTTCGGCTGCCACGGCCGACCGGGAGGAAAGCGCGCCGAGTTGTCGACGATGGCGCTCGAAGACGGTGAGGTGATCGTCAGCACGGACTTTCGCGGGTGGCTGTCGGGCCGAACACTGCCCACGCGCCCCATGGTATTCGTCGGTGCGTGTGATGGCGGGCAGATGGCCACGCTGTTCTGCCGATCGTCGGGCCTGCACCTTCTCGAATCCGGTGCCCGCTGTCTGGTCGGTCCACAGATCGACATGCCTATCCATTTCGCCCGGGAATACACCGAACGTCTCTTCACAGAATTCCTTCAACCCGATAAGAAGCTGGGTGATATCGTGCGCGACCTGACCAGGGAATTCGCGGACACCTTCCGAAACCCGCTCGGCCTCGTGATCTCGATGTACCGAGGTATGGATGTACATCTCTCTTTGGACGGTGAGCGGTGAGTACCACTCCGACTACCCGATGCTGCAACGACTCCCGACATGTCGTTCTCGACCTCGATGTGAACGGCGATTTCGTCGATGCCGGTACCGGACAGCCAGTACCTCCCGCTGACGTCGGTGAGTACCTCGATTCTCGGCTCGATGTGCCCGACGATGTCACCGACATCATAGTCTTCGCGCACGGCTGGCGGAATACGCCGAAGAGGGCGGCGGCTTCTGGACATCGTCTGTCCAACTCGTTGACCGACATGTTCCAGCGATCCCCGGACCGTTACCTGAATATCGATCCAGTGTGGTCGGGGTTCTCCGTCATCGTCCGTTGGCCGTCCACGAGTGCACCGGTTCTGCGCGGTTATCGCCGCATCCGGGACCGGGCGCACGACATGACAATCCGGGGACATGCCGCATCGACCCTGGCCCACCTGCTGGGGTATCTCGACTCGCACCGCGTTCGTCCAGGAGGACCCCCGACCCTGCGCACCGCCGGCGGGCAGTACCTGCATTGTGTCGGCCACTCCTTCGGTGGACGGCTGCTGGTCGAGGCTGTCCAGGCGGCAGCGGAGACGGGCCCACCGACTCTCGGATGGGGGTACGCGGACGCACGGTATCCCTATACCGTGGACACCTTGCTCGTCTTCCAGATGGCGGCTCCGCGAGACATCTTTGCTGAACGGTTCGCGGGGTTGCTCGACGGCGCCCCGATCAACGGCCCGCTCGTCCTTACACATTCCACCGCGGATCGGGCGACCGGCCGATGGCATGGCATCGCCGAGGGGGCACCTGGCATCGGACACTCCGGCGCGGAAGCCCCAGCCGATCAGATCTCCTCGATCCGGCTCCGTGAAGTCCACGACGACTATCAGCGCGCCGACTTCGCTTCGAGAATCGTCAATGTCGACGCCACCTGGAAGTATCGGGACGGCCGATGGCGACCGGCCGGTGCCCACTCTGACATCTGGCACCCGGAGTCGACTCACCTCTTGTTGTCCCTGGCCGACCTGGCACGGTGACGGCGCGGGCGGGGCACGAACACCTCTGACTGAGCCGAACGAGGATCTCGGGCACACGGGCGCACACAGACGCTCTGCGCAGGGTGAGCGTGCTCGGTGGGGCGAATTCGATAGTCCCCGCGTATGACTCGCGAATCGAAATCCTCGGGTACTATCGCCGTCGGGGGAGCGCGAGATGTCCGATGGTCTGTTTAGTATGTCGCAGGCGACGGCAGCTTCGGCTGCCTCACCACAGCGATACACGACCATCTCCAGGGGATGAAACTTGATCGACATGACACCGAATCCCAGCACGCGGCGGCGCTTCTCGCGGCGCTCCGCCATCACGTCGGTCGTCGCGGCGGCGGCCCTGTGCGCGGCCCTCGTGTCCGGCTGCTCCAGTGACGAGACCACCACCACCGCTCCGCCCACCGGTGCGCTGCCCGACGGCGCGCAGCTGGTGAAGGAGTCGGCCAAGACCACTCAGACCCTGCGCACCGTGCACCTGAACATCGATGTCACCAACCTGCCGGATCTGCCGGTGGAGACCGTGTCGGCCGATGTCACCAACGAGACCCAGGGCTCCGGCGCCGCGATGGGCGAGGCCAAGGTCAAGATCAAGCCCGAGGACCCGTTCACCGAGGCGAAGTTCCTGGTGGTCGACAAGGTGCTCTACACCGAGACCGGCGGCCGCTACGTGCCCGCGGGCCCGGCGGAGAAGGTCTACGATCCGGGCGTCATCCTGGACAAGGACAAGGGCATCGCGAATGTGATCGCCAATGTGCAGAACCCGAAGGCCGAGAGCCGTGAGGTCATCGACGGCATCAACACCGTGAAGATCACCGGCACCATCGATGCCGCCGTCATCGACCCGATCGTGCCCCGCATCGGCCAGAACGCCGGCACCATGCCGATCACCCTGTGGATCCAGGACACCGCGCCGCCCGCCTCGGATTCCACCAAGCCCTCCGATGCCGCCTCCACCGGCGACGGCCCGAACCTGGTGAAGGCCGTGGTGAAGAAGGACTCCGGCGAGGTCACCGTCGGCCTGTCCAATTGGGCCAAGCCGGTCAATATCGTCAAGCCCGCGGGCTGATCGAACCGGTTACCGGACCACCACCCACACCGGTCCGGGGATCGCGGAGCCTGGCACGCAGTGCCGTCCGCGGCCCCGGACCGGTGTGTCGTGTGGGTGTCGCCCTGGGTCCGCGAATCATCAACGCACGCAGGCGCATCCGATAAGAGAATGTTCAGCGAGATGCAAGGCGCCACAAGGACTATACGTGTCGGGACGCTGGTCGGCAGGCAGCACGCATCGAACGCCGATCGACACGGAGGAAGAACAAATGACGATCGATGATCGACCTGATGAAGAGGAGCGCGAGCTCCCGCCACCACCCGGCCCCGGGGGTCGGCCTCCCGTCAACAACGTGTGGGTGTATAACGGCAGAGCCTACGACCTGAGTGACTGGATCTCCAAGCATCCCGGCGGTGAATTCTTCATCGGCCGCACGAAGAACCGCGACATCACCTCGATCATCGGTTCCTACCACCGCGATCCGGAAAAAATCGCGCGCATGATCGAGCGTTACAGTCTCGATCGCGCTGCCACCCCCGAAGACATCCATCCCAAGAACAACGCGCCCGACTTCCTGTTCAAGGAAGGCTTCAACAGCTGGGACGACACCCCGAAGTACCAGTTCGACGACAAGAACGACCTGCTGCACAAGGTCAAGGCCAGGATCAAGGAACCCGAGCTGGCCGCGCGCCTGAAGCGCATGGATCGCACGTTCGACATCGTGGTGGCGTTCCTGATCTTCGCCTACTTCGCGGTGCAGGGTCTGCGCCTGTGGGACACCAGCTGGATGCCGTTGCCGGTCTTCGTGATCGCGATGGTGCTGCTGCGCAGCTCGCTGGCCGGTTTCGGCCACTACGCGATCCATCGCGCGCAGAAGGGCTGGAACAAGTACGCGGTCAACGCCTTCGACATGAACTATGTGGCGCTGTCGTTCGTCACCGCCGACGGTCACGCGCTGCTGCACCACCCGCACACCCAGAGTGAAGTCGACATCAAGAAGAACGTCTTCACGATGATGATGCAGGTGCCGCGCCTGTACCGGGTGCCGATCCACACCGTGCACAAATTCGGTCACCTGCTGACCGGCATGATCATCCGCCTCCTCGATGTCTGCCGGCTCACCCGCAAGGTCGGCATCAAGGACATGTACGGCACCTGGGGTGGGGCGCTGCCACACTTCATCGGCTCGTTCGGCGTGCGGTTCCTGCTGGTGGCCGAGGTGGTCGTGTTCACCCTCGCCGGTGACTTCTGGGCCTGGGCGCTGCAGTTCGTGATCACGCTGTGGATCTCCACCTTCATGGTGGTGGCCAGCCACGACTTCGAGGTGCCCACCGAGGAACTGCACACCGAGACCGACGACTGGGCGGTCAACCAGCTCGAGCAGGCCTACGACCTGACCGTGGTCGGCAACAAATACGTCGACTGCTTCCTCTCGGCCGGGCTCAGCTCGCACCGCGTGCACCACGTGCTGCCGTTCCAGCGCAGCGGCTTCGCCAATATCGCCACCGAGGACGTGGTGCGCGAGGAGGCGGCGAAGTTCGGCGTGGAATGGCTACCCGCCAAGAGTTTCTTCGGAGATCGTTTCCCCAAGCTGTGCCGGACCTACCTGCTCGCGCCCTCGCGCGAAGCCGAGGACAACCGGTGGGGAATCGTGCGCGAGCATTGCGCACCCACAGCGCTGAAGACCTGCGTCACCTACACGGTGCAGGGCTTCACCGGCATCGGAACCGTCTGACCCTTCCCTGCCGGTTCCTGTCTGTATTCGAAAGGATTTGTGCCCGTGTCTGTTTCCATTGATGAAGGTAAGCGGCGACCCCTCGGCCTGCTGCGCACGGCCGACGTCGAGCGCGGGCACGAACTGCTACCGCCCACGCCGCCGACCACCGTCGGCGTGATCGAGGCCGTCGCCACCGGCTCGCCCGCGCTGGTGGTCGACCAGAGCGTGAACGCGGGCCGCGTCGCCGAACTGTTCAGCGATCCGGCTCAGCAGCAGCGCATTCCGCGCATCTACCAGAAGACCCGTATCGATACCCGCCACCTGGCGATCGACCCGCTCGACCCCGAGTTCCTCGAGTTCAGCAGGCGCCCGGGCACCATCCGCGACCGGATGAACCTGTTCTTCGAGCACGCGGCGCCGCTGGCGGTCGACGTGGCCCGGCGCGCGGTGGCCGGGCTGGCGAACCCGGCCGAGGACATCGGTCAGCTGATCTTCGTCACCAGCACCGGGTTCATCGCTCCCGGCGTCGACGTGGCGGTGGTCAAGCAGCTCGGCCTGTCGCCGACGGTGAACCGGATGATCATCAACTTCATGGGCTGCGCGGCGGCCATGAACGGCATCCGGGCCGCCGTGGACTACGTGCGGGCGCATCCGGACAAGAAGTCGATGGTGCTGTGCATCGAGCTCAGCTCGGTCAACGCCGTATTCGACGACGATGTCAACGATGTGATCACCCACAGCCTCTTCGGTGACGGCTGCGGCGCGGTGGTGATCGGCGCCAACCAGGTGCATCAGCCGCTGGCGCCGGGCAGCGTGGTGATCCGCGACAGCTTCAGCCATCTGTTCGACGACGCCGAGGACGGCATCGTGCTGGGCGTGAAGGACGCGGGTATCACCTGCGAACTGGCCACCAGCCTGCCCGACTACATCTACCGCGGCGTCGACCCGGTGGTGTCGGAAGTGCTGGCGCGCAACGGACTCGGCAAGGCCGACATCGATCTGTGGGCGATCCACCCCGGTGGGCCGCGCATCATCGAGGAGTCGGCGCGCTCGCTGGGCATTCCCACCGAGACCGCGGCGCCGAGCTGGGCGGTGCTCGCCGAGCACGGCAACATGCTGAGCGTGTCGCTGATCTTCGTGCTGGAGCGGATGATCCGCGACGCGCAGACCACGGCACCGATCTCGACCGGGGTGGCGTTCTCGTTCGCACCCGGTGTCACCCTCGAGGGCATCGTCTTCGATGTCATCCGCAGCTGAGAGCGTAAGTCATGCAACTGCTCCGTTTTCTCGCCGCGCTCTCGCCGGCCAGGATCGCGGCCGTGGTGGTCGCGGGTCTCGTCGCCGGTGTGGCCAACACCTACCTGGTGACGCTGATCAACGCTGTCGTCTCGCCGAAACCGCAGCCGGACAACCTGCTGTTGCGTTTTGCGGGGACCGGGCTGGTGATCCTGGTCAGCGGGGTGCTCTCGCAGGTGCTGCTGATCCGGTTGTCCCAGGAGGCGATCTACCGGCTGCGCAGTGACCTGAGCGCGGGGATCGTCGCCGCGCCGCTGGAACACCTGGAACGGCTCGGCATGCACCGGCTCATCGCCACCCTCACCGAGGATGTGCGGGCGCTGTCGCAGGCGGTCACCGCGATTCCGTCGATCTGCGTCGACGTGGCGACCATCGTCGGCTGCTTCGTGTTCCTGGCGATCGTGTCGGGCCCGATCTTCGCGGTGACGGTGGCGGGCACGCTGATCGGCATCTCGTGTGTGGAGCTGGTGCTCAAGCGGGTGCGCCGGATCTACCGGGAGGCGCGCGAGAACGAGGACGCGCTGCTGCGCTCGTTCCAGTCGGTCACCCTGGGGATCAAGGAACTCAAGCTGCACCGGGGCCGTCGCCGGGACTTCATGGACCGGCACCTGCTCGGTTCTGCGGGCACGCTGCGGGATCAGAACACCGACGCGGGCTCGAAGTTCTCCTACGCGCAGGGCTTCGGCCAGGCGCTGCAGCTGGCGACGATGGCGCTGATCCTGTTCGTCATCGCGGCGGCGCTGAACCTGCCGCGCGACACCATGATCGGGTACGTGCTGGTCACCACGTTCCTGGCGATGCCGATGCAGAACTTCATGCACCGCATCCCGGATCTGCTGCGCGGCGATGTGGCGCTGGCCAAGATCCGCGACATGAACCTGTCGATGGAGACGCTGCACAACGAGGATCTGCTGCCCTTCACCGAGCGTCCGGCGGCGGGGGAGGCCAAGCTGGAACTCTCGGGCGTGAGCTACGTGTATCGCTCGGAGGCGCCCTCGCCGATTCCGCCGCCGCCGGGCGCGCCGCCCGGTCCGCCCGGGCTCGGTGGTCCGCCGCCGCGTCCCGGCCCGCCGCCGCGCGGTGGGAAGGGACATCCCGGGCCGGGGCATCATCCGGCGCATCCGGGGGCGCGGCCTTCGGCGGGACCGGATGTCAACGGCAAGAACTGGGTCGATCACGGTGCCACGGATGTGCGGCCGGTGCCGCTGGGTCCGCCGCCCGGGCTCGACGCGGCCGAGGACAGCGGGTTCCGGCTGGGGCCGATCGACCTGGTCTTCGAGCCGGGCCAGATCACGTTCATCGTCGGTGGCAACGGCAGCGGCAAGTCGACGCTGGCCAAGCTGATCACCGGTCTGTATGTGCCACGCACGGGGTCGTTGTCGCTCAACGGGGAGAGGATCGACCACGACAACATCGAGTGGTTCCGGCAGAACTCGTCGGCGGTGTTCACCGATTTCCACCTGTTCGAGGACTATCTGGGCTTCGACCGGCCCGGGATCGACGAGCAGGTCCAGCGCTACCTCGACGAACTGCAGATCGCGCACAAGGTGACCGTGCGCGACGGGCGCCTGTCGACGGTGGACCTGTCGCAGGGCCAGCGCAAACGGCTCGCCCTGCTCACCGCGCTGCTCGAAGACCGCCAGATCTACGTCTTCGACGAGTGGGCCGCCGATCAGGAGCCGCGTTTCCGTGAGGTGTTCTATCGCGAGATCCTCACCGAGCTCAAGCGGCGCGGCAAGACGGTCATCGTGATCACCCACGACGACCGCTATTTCGACTGCGCCGATCAGCTGGTGAAGCTGGACTTCGGTCTGGTCGCCGCCTAGTTCGCACGCCGAGCGCCGGTGCGGTTCCCGTGGGGACCGCACCGGCGCTCGTTGTGTGTCAGGCGATGTCGCGGTGGGTGGCGATGAGCTGGGTCATCGGTGGGCGGTCGGTCAGGCTGACCTCCGAGGGGGTGCGGCGCCAGCCGTCGTCGCTGGGCAGGAACTGCACCAGGCCGATGCCGGAGTCGCGGATGCCGAGCCGGTCCAGCAGGGTCGCGACCACCTGTCTGCTCATCACCGCCAGTTCGTGGGTGGAGCGGTGCCGGTGCACGCGGACACCCAGGTCGACCTGGGTGATCGCGGACAGGCCGCGCCGCTGCCAGCAGTCGAGCAGGATGCCGATCTCGGCGCCGAAGCCGCTGGCGAAGGAGATCTCGCCGAGAAAACTCCGGGTGGCGGCGTATTCGCCGCCGAGGGGCTGCACGATCTCGGCCAGCGCGGGCGCCAACGCGGTGAGCAGGGGACGCGCGACGAGCTGGGTGACCCGCCCGCCGCCGTCGGACTCCGCGCCGCCCGCCAGTGGGCGCCGGTAGAAGCCCTTCACCAGGGCAAGCCCCGGATCGGTCAGCAGCGGAGCTACCAGCGTGGGCACGAACATCGGGTCCGGCTCCACGAGATCGGCGTCGAGGTAGACGACGATGTCGCCGGTGCACACGGCCAGCGAGCGCCACAGCACCTCGCCTTTGCCCGGGCGCGGGACGATGTCGGGCAGCGCCTCCTCGCGGGTGTAGACGGCGGCACCGGCCGCCCTGGCTCGCGCGATGGTGCGGTCGGCGGAGCCTGCGTCGAGCACGATCAGTTCGTCGACCAGTCCGCCGAGCAGCGGCCGGACCGAGGCGACCACTCCGGCGACCGTGTCCTCGTCGTCGAGCGCGGGCACCACCACCGAGATCCGGCGACCGGACTTACGGTCGATCAGTTCACGGACGTTCATGCCGACCAGTGAACGACACCCCGCCCGGACCCGCCACCGATCACCGCGGATCCTGTGACCGGAGCCAACCGATCCCGGCCGCCGTGGTGGTGTCGACAGGTGAACGCACAGTCGAGGGCTGGCGGGTTCGTCTCCGGAGACCGATCGGAATCCGCCGACACGAGTACCCTTACGAACGGAAAAGCCTGGTGCGGATCACCGGCCGGTGGGGTCGACGGAGGTAGGGCATGAGCGCGGCGACGGTGGTCGAGGTGACCAAGGGGTCCAAGACGGATCTGGGGGAGCGGCGGTACACGATCCGGCTCGACCTCGCCGAGCCCGCCGGGGCGGTGGACGTGTCGGCGGTGCTGGTGACCGCCGACGGTGTGGTCCGCTCCGACGCCGATTTCGTGTTCTTCAACAATCCCGTCGCGCCGGGAGTGCGGATGGAGTCCGACGCGGTGGTGTCGGTGGATCTGGCGGCGCTGCCGGACGACATCCACCGGGTCGTGATCGCGGGTAGTACCGAGGCGCAGGGCATCCGGTTCGGCGAGGTGCGTGGTCTGCGGGTCACCGTCGCGGGTGAGGGGCAGTCGATGACGTTCACGCCGCCGGATCTGACGAGCGAGACGGTGTTGCAGGCGGTGGCGCTGTACCGGCGGGGCGACGGGTGGCGGCTCGACGCGATCGGGCAGGGCTACAGCGCGGGGCTCGCGGCCTTCGCGACCGAGCACGGGATCGTCGTCGACGAGGAGCCCGCCGAGGACTCGGCACCTGTGCAGCCCGTCGCGGCGCCCGCGCCGGCGGCACCGCAGGTGGATCTGCGCAAGGTCGATGTGGTCCTCACCAAGGACTCACCCGACCGCCGCGCCAGCATCGACCTGCGCAAGGGTGACCCCGGGTACGTTCTCACCGTCGGTCTCGAATGGGACGGCCGCGGTGCGCATTACGCGCCCGACGGGCAGGTCACCCGCTACGGCACCGGCGATCTGGACGTGTACTTCTTCTGCCGCAACGAGATCACCGGTGACTACGTGGTGATCAGCGGCGAGAAAGGTCATCAGGGCGATCTGGCCGTCTGGCCGTTCCTGCACCACCAGGGTGATTCCCGCGGCCCCGGCGCTAACAACCGGCCCGCCACCGAACAGGTCGTCGTGCGCCCGACCGAGAACGGTGACCTGCTGCTCAACGTCTACCAGTCCGTCGACAACGGCGCGGGCGCCATCGACACCTTCGGCCGTCCCCGCGTGCGCGTGCGCTACGGCCGCCCCGGGCCCGACGGGCTGCCGGGCGCCGACGCCGACCAGATCACCGTGCTGATCGGCAACGGCAAGAACTCCTTCTGGGCCACCGTCGCCCACATCGACGTGCGCGAGGGCATCCTCACCGTCGACGGCACCACCCGCTACAGCCGCGCCTTCAGCGAACGCATGCCCGTGCTCGACACCGCTGGTGCCTGGGTCCGTTCGGCCAAGAACGGGCCGGTCGGGCGCAGCAAAGGCAAGAACGGTCTCGGCCTGACCCGGTACGCGGGAACCTGCCCCGATCCTCGCTGATCGGACAATTCGACCATCCGGCCCGACCGTCCGGTTTCCGATCTTGGTACAGTCCCCGAGCCGTGGTGTTCGGGAAATCGGTGCGAAACCGATGCGGCCCTCGCCACTGTGATCGGGAGCGACTGATCGATCCGGGCGGCCGATGCCGTCCGGGGCCACTGGGGCATGCCCTGGGAAGGCTGATCCGTCGCGCGCCATCCCGTCAGCCAGGAGACCGGCCACGGCCACGCAGTACCCATTCCACGAGGACCTGGAAGGCCGTCTCTTGACCTCCTCTGTTGTCGCGCGCCTGCGTACCGGCGCGCTGATCGCCTGCGCGATCGTCGTTGCCGGGTGCGGTGGCCCGCCCGCACCGGCCACCACCGGCGCGAATGCCGTCACCCGTGCCAACTGCGGCATCGATGTCGCCGTCGGCTCCCCGCCGCAGTGCATCTACGCCGCCTACCAGCCCTCGATCGAGATCGCGCACGCCCTCGGCGTCACCGACCGGCTCGTGCAGACGGCGTTCCTCGACGCGGCCGTGCTGCCCGAATACCGGGACGCGCAGGCGAAGTCGGACTACGTCGAGAAGCTGCCCAGCCGCGACGAACTGCTGGCGAAGAAGCCGGATTTCGTGCTCTCGGGCTACAACGGCGTCTTCGCGGCCTCCGCGCAGAACAGCGTCGGCACCCGCGGCAGCCTGCACGAGCTGGGTGTGCGGACCTGGGTGCTGAGCCCGCTGTGCCCGAGCGCGGACGGACTGGCCGACGAGGCGATCGACCCGAAGACCGTGCGCTTCGACAATGTGTACGCCGACCTGCGTGATCTGGGCGCGCTGTGGGGTGTCGACGAGCGTGCCGAGGAAGTGGTCACACAGCTGACCGCGCGCATCGCGGCGGTGCGCGCCAAGGTCGCCGACGCCCCCCGGCCGCGGGTCGCGGTCCTCACGCCCAAGGACGACGGGTCCTACACCGTCGCGGGCGGGATCGACTTCGTCACCCAGATCATCGAGGCGGCGGGCGGAGTGAACGCCTTCGCCGATCTCACCGAGCGCCGGAATGTGCCGATCAGTGCGGAAGCCCTCATCGCCGCCGATCCCGACATCATCCTGACCAGCCAGTGCTGCAAGGCCAGCTACACCCGCGCCGACGCGCAGCCGCAGGTCGACAAGATCGTCGGCAACCCGGCGTTCGCGAACCTGACCGCCGTGCGCGGCGGCGCGGTGCACCCGTTCCTGTTCGCGGACCGGGCCGCCGGTGTCCGGATCGCGCACGCGACCGAACTGGTCGCCGAGCTGATCCACCCCGAGCTGTTCGGCCGGTGACCCGCACCGCCCGCGGCACCGGCCTGCTCCTGGCCGGTGCCGCGCTCGCCGCTGTCTGCGTGGCCTCGGTGCTGATCGGCACGCACCCGCTCGCCCTCGACGACGCGATCGCGGCGTTCACCGACTTCCGTGGCACCGACACCGACCGCATCGTGCGCTACATCCGGATGCCGAGAACGGTGGCGGGCCTGCTCGCGGGGGTGGCGCTCGCGCTGGCCGGTGTGGTGATACAGGGCCTGACCCGCAACCCGCTCGCGGGCCCCGGGCTGCTCGGTGTCAACGCCGGTGCCTCGCTGGCCATCGTGCTCGCCATGGGCACACTGGGCGTGGCCACCACCTCGGGGTTCCTCTGGTTCGCCTTCCTCGGCGCCGCGGTGGCCGCCGCCTTCGTCTACACGCTGGGATCGCTGGGCTTCGGTGGGGCGACACCGGTGAAGCTGGCGCTGGCCGGTGCCGCGTGCACCGCGCTGTGCGCCTCGATCACCACGGCCATCACGCTGCTGGACCGGACCACCTTCGACAATTTCCGGTTCTGGGTGGTCGGGTCGCTGGCTCGCGCCGAGGCCGAATCGGTCTGGGCGGTCGTGCCTTTCATCACGGCGGGCGCGGTCCTCGCCCTGGGGGTGGCGCGGCCGTTGAACGCCATCGCCATCGGGGACGACATGGCCCGCACGCTCGGCACGCGGTTGGTCGCCGTGCGCGTCACCGGGGCGGGCGCGGTGGTGCTGCTGGCCGGTTCGGCGGTGGCCGTGGCGGGGCCGATCGCGTTCGTGGGCCTGGTGGTCCCGCACATCGCCCGCGCCGTCGGCGGACCCGACTATCGCTGGGTGCTGGTCTGGTCGGCCCTGTTCGGGCCCACCCTGCTGTTGCTCGCCGACATCCTCGGGCGGGTGGCGGTGCGGCCCCAGGAGATCCAGGTCGGCATCGTCACCGCCTTCGCTGGGGCGCCGTTCTTCCTGTATCTGGTGCGCAACCGGAAGGTGGCGGCACTGTGACGGCCACCGAACCCCGGGTCCTGCCCCGCGACACCCTGCTGTTGCGCTCGCCGGGCAGGCGCGCGGTGCTGCGCGTCCAGCGCCGGTCCGCGTTGCTGACCGTGCTGTTCACTGCGGCGGCACTGGCGGTGGGGGCGTGGTCGCTGACCGTCGGCCACTATCCGCTCACGACCGCCGACGTGCTGCGGGTCCTCGGTGGTGGTGGCACGCTCATCGAATACGACGTGGTCGTCGCCGACCGGCTGCCGCGCGTGCTCACCGGGCTGTGCGTGGGTGCCGCCTTCGCGCTGGCGGGAGCGATCCTGCAGCGCATCGCGACGAATCCGCTGGTCAGCCCGGAGATCATCGGGATCAACGCGGGTGCGTCGCTCGGTGCGCTGGTGGTGAGCGCCGTGCTCGGCGGCACCGGTCTCTGGCTGGTCGGTGGCGCGCTGGCCGGGGCGTTCGTGGCGATGGCGTCGATCCTGCTGGTGGCGACCAAGGACGGCCTCGACGGCTACCGGCTCGTGCTCGTCGGTATCGGCGTGACCGCCATGCTGTCCTCGGCCATCGCCTTCGTGCTCACCAGAGTCGATGCCTACCAGGCGCATACGGCGGCGATGTGGCTCACCGGCAGTCTCGCCAATCGGGACTGGCCGCACGTCTGGTTCGCCGCCGCGGCACTCGTCGTGACCGTGCCGGTGCTGATCGTGTCGGCCCGGTCGCTGCCGCTGCTCGAACTGGGCGACGAACTGGCGAATTCGCTGGCGGGCAGGCGCGGCCCGCACCGCACGGTGCTGATCGTCGTCGCGGCGGCCGCCGCCACCCTGGCCACCGCCGCGGCCGGACCCATCGCCTTCGTCGCGCTGGTCGCGCCGCAGATCGTGCGGCGCCTGCTCGCCGAACGCGGGTCCGGACTCGCGCCCGCCGCCGCGGCCGGGGCACTGCTGGTGGTCGCGGCCGATCTGGCGGCCCGCCGGTTGTTCCCGGCGGAACTGCCGGTCGGCGTGGTGACCGCGCTGCTCGGCACCCCGGTGCTCGTCTATCTCCTCGCCCGCGCAACCCGGATCGGACACGCTGGATGACCGCACATCTGACCACCGAAGCCCTCACGCTCGCCTACGGCGCCACCGCGATCGTCTCCGACGCCACCGTCGACTTCCCGCCCGGCCGGTTCACCGTCATCGTCGGCCGCAACGGCTGCGGCAAGTCGACGCTGCTGTGCGGCCTCGCCCGGCTGATCCGGCCCAGCGTCGGGGCGGTGCTGCTCGACGGCGCCGATATCGCCCCGCAGCAGGCCCGGACTGTGGCGCGCCGGGTCGGCATGCTGCCGCAGCAGCCGGTCGCGCCCGACGGCATCACCGTCGGTGAACTCGTCGGGCGGGGTCGTCATCCCCATCAGCGCTGGTTCCGGCAGTGGTCGGCCGAGGACGAGTCCGCGGTGCGCGCGGCGCTCACCGCGACCGACACCCTCGACCTGGTCGAGCGCACCGTCGACCAGCTCTCCGGCGGGCAGAAGCAACGCGTCTGGCTGGCGCTGGCGATCGCCCAGGACCCGGAGGTGATGCTGCTCGACGAGCCGACCACCTTCCTCGACCTGGCCCATCAGCTCGATGTGCTCGATGTGCTGCGCAACCTGTTGCCGCGCACCATCATCGCCGTCCTGCACGATCTGAACCTGGCCGCCCGCTATGCCGATCATCTGGTGGCCATGAAGGACGGCCGGGTGGTCGCGCAGGGGCCGCCCGCCGAGATCGTGCGCCCGGAACTCGTCGCCGAGGTCTTCGGGGTGCGGTGCGCGGTGATCGACGACCCGATGACCGGCACTCCCCTGGTGGTTCCGGCCGGGCGCACGGTGGGTGCCCGATGACGCGCCGTCACGTCCTGGTGGCCCGGCCCACCCCGTCGGGTGTGGACCTGCCCGCCGTCACCGCCCTGGCCGAGGCCTGCGGGATCGGCTACGCCCTGCTCGATCAGGGCGAGCCGACCATCCACGACGTCCTCGACGACGCGGCCCGCGACGACATCCCGGTCACCCTGATCCCGCTGGCCGTACCCCGCGACCGCTACCTGGAGACCTGGATCGCGCGCGCGGTCGCCAACTGGAAGGAGACCCGCGCCCGCGAACTCGACGTCCGGATCACCGAAGGCGCCGACGGCACACCGGCTTTCACCGAGGTGGTGCGGGCGCTGATGCGCGCGGACGGCGACCCGGTCACCGCCAGCCCCCGCGCCTTCCGCAGTCCGGCCTGGTCGAAGATCCCCGAGCACACCGCCCACATCCTCGTCTGCCGCGGCCCACGCTGCACCGTCTACGGCGCCGCCGAACTGCACCGCACCCTCCGCCGCGACCACCCCACCGCCCTGGTCACCCCCACCGGCTGCCTCAACCCCTGCAACCTGGGCCCGCTCTACATCACCTATCCCGACGGCGAGTGGCACACGAACGCCCTCGACCAGGTACCGGAAGCAGACGCCTAGCGCAGCGCCCGGTTCCGGTGGTCTCGGCTACGGGAATCGCCGGGTGATCGCCGTCGCGATCTCAGTGGGTGCGTATTCGGGTACGAAGTGGCGTGCCCGGGGCAGCTCGAGGATCTCGAGGTCGGTGAAGGCGCTGCGCAGGCGGGGCAGGCAGGCTTTCGGACGGAACACCATGTCCTTCATGCCCCACACCGCCAGCGCGGGCTTGTCGCCGAGCAGGGCAGGCACGTCGCGCTCGAGCTGGGCCAGGAGCGGGCGGGCAGCGAGGATCTGACCAGGTGTCACGGCCAGAGCGGCGCGGGCCGCCGGGGTGGGTTGCACGGCGCGGTAGTGCTCGGCCTCGGCATCGGTGAGTACGCCGCCCAGTTCACCGAGCAGGACGCGTTCGACGAGAACGTTGCGTTCCAATATCCGCCGACGCATCGGGCCGCTGCTCATGACCCGGCTGAATGCCCGATTGATCGGTGCCTCGATCGGCCAGAACGCGGTATTGCCCAGGGTGATTCCGCGTACCCGGTCCGCGCGCGGTACCGCCGCGCCGAGGCCGATGGGTCCACCCCAGTCGTGGCCTACCACGACGTAGCCGTCGAGGTCGAGGTGATCGATGAGTTCGCCGACCACGGCGGTGTGTTCGGTGATGGTGTAGCCGTAGCCGGCGGGACGTTCGGACAGACCGAAACCCGGGTAGTCGACAGCGACGCACCGGTATCGGTCGCGCAGCGCGGTGATCATCCGGCGGTACAAGAAGCTCCACGCCGGCGCGCCGTGACAGAACAGGATCGGCGGTCCCGATCCCTCGTCGATGTAGTGCACCCGTCCTGCGGACGCGTCGAACCAGCGCGACCGGAACGGGTACAGACTCTGGTCGGGAACGAAATCGATCAGCATCGGGCCTCCCCCTCGGACATCCTCGCTGCACCCTAATGCACGGCCGCGGGGGTGCGGGATCGCCGGTGCGGGAGCGGGAATCACGAAGTGGCCCGCAACATTTCGGCGGCCGTCTACGATGCGAAGCTCATGCGGGTGATGACACAGGACGACGAGCAACAGCAGGTGGCCGGGTTCGGCGCGTTCACTGTCGTGGACGTCGAGACCTCGGGCCTGCGGCCGCACCAGCACCGGGTGCTCTCGGTCGCGGCACTCACCCTCGACAGTGCGGGCCGGGTGAGCGAGGAGTTCCACACGCTGCTCGATCCCGGCTGTGATCCCGGACCGGTCCACATCCACGGCCTGACCGCCGACGTGCTGCGTGGATCGCCGGAGTTCGGTCAGGTGCGTGACCGCCTGTCCGGGTTGCTCGACGGCCGGGTGCTGGTGGCGCACAACGCGTTGTTCGACTACGGATTCCTCGCCAGGGAGTTCGCCAGGACAGGTGCTCGGCTGCCGGTGGACCGCCGCCTGTGCACCCTCGCGCTGGCCCGGCGGGTGGCGCCACCGACCCCGGACTACAAGCTGGGCACGCTCGCGTCGTATTACGGTGTGCCCCAGCGCAAAGCCCACGACGCCCTCGACGACTCCCGGGTGCTCGTTCAGGTGCTGCGCGCCTTGATCGCCGATGCCGCGCACCTGGGTATCGCCGCACCGCTGCTCGACTGCGCCGACGACACAGCCCGCGCCGCCGGACCCCGCTGGCCCGTCCAGCGGCGCGGCCCGAAACAGCCGTGCGCCTTCGCCTATCCGGGCACGATGCCCGCCGGAGGGCCGCTGCGGCAGGGCATGAAGGTCGCTTTCACCGGCGAGACCCGCATCGACCGGGAGGAACTGGTCGCCCGTGCCGAGGCCGCCGGGCTCGATGTGACCGGGGCGGTGAGCAGGCGCACGAGCGTGCTCGTCACCGACGATGCGGCCTCGGGGAGCGGGAAAGCCCGCAAGGCAGCCGAATTCGCCACTCCGATCGTCGGCGAGGCGCGCTTCCTCGCCCTGCTCGACGCCATCGAACCGGGACAGCCCCGCTCGGCCACAGGACAGCCCCGTCCGGCCGTCGAGGGCCGAACCGCGCCGCGTCCCCGGCCGCCGACCGGTCCGCTGTCGGGGCGCCGGGTGCTGGTCCTCGGCGGCACCCACGACGAGGCCGCCGCCGCGCGGGCGCGGATCGTCGCGCTGGGCGGCTCGGTCGCGGTGAACCTCTCGGCGACGGTGACCGATCTGCTCGTGCTCGACGGCGGCGACACCGACCGCCGCCTGCACAAGGCAGCCGACCTCGCGCTCACCGTCCACGGACCGCGACTGCTCGAATCCGGCGCCACCGCACCCCGCGAGCAACCGGCCCCGGAACCGGACGTGACACAGCTGTCGCGCGGCCAGGTGGTCGACCTACCCGCCACCGACCGCACCTGGGCACTGCGTGCCACCTGGAATCAGCTCGACGACCAGGCCGTCGACCTCGTCGCCTTCCTGGTGGACGACACCGAAAAAGTCACCGATTCCGACGATTTCGTGTTCTACAACCAGCCCGAAGCGCCCGGCGCCCGGCTGTCCGAGGACGGCCCGAACGAGCAGGCCATCACGATCACCCTCGAAGATCTGCCCGAACACTGCCGACGCGTCGTGTTCGCCGCCGCGCTCGACGGCGTGGGTCGCACCTTCGGCGAGGTCGGTGCCGTCGAGCTGGAGATCGCCACCGGCCCCGAATCGAGCACCCTGTTGCGTGCCACCCTCGACGCGGCGACCACGGAACGCACCCTGCTGCTCGCCGAGCTCTACCTGCGGGCCGACACCTGGCGCCTGCGGGCGGTCGGCCAGGGCTACGAAACCGATCTGGCCGCTCTCGTCGATCGCTACGGCGTGGAGGTCGCCGACTGACCTCGGGGACAGCGCTCGGTGTGAGTGTCGTTGCGGCCGAATAGGATTCGCGACGTGTCACATATCTTGCAGGTGTATCTCGTCGACCTGGCGGACCTCGAGGCCGTCATCGGTTCCGGGGACGAGGAATTCCTCCGACGGCTGCTGGCGGATCTGCCCGAGCACGATGCGGAGGACGAGTGCTGCGAACCGTGCGGTCTCCCCGAGTGCGAGGGTGCCGAGTGCGAGGAGTGCTACCTGTGCGAGGACGCCCAGGCGCCTCGCGCGCTGCGAGCGATCTTCGCCGGTGGGCCGTATACAGAGAGTCACGCGCACGCCTATGTCTCCGCGCTCGAGTCGATCTGCGCCGAACTGGGTGCGGGCATCGGAGGCGTGAGCTTCTGGTTCGGTTACGACGGCCTGCCCGATGTGATCCTGAGTCTGGCCGCCGACATGAACGGCGAGGGCCCGTTCCCCAGCACGGAGGAGAACGGCTGGGGCCACATCGGTAAGCGGAGGTGCGAGGAACAGCTGGCCGAGTGGGAGGCCATCGCCGCCGGACCCGACGACCACGGCGGCTATGCCGACGACATCGTCGAGTGGTTCCGCGAATCCAAGGCCGCCGACAAGGATCTCATCGGTTTCTGGGCCGGGTAGCGGCCCGAGGTTCAGTGGCCGAAGGCGGCGCGGACGGCGGTCTCGTCGCCATCGATCGCGATCAGGCCGAGAGCGCGGGCGTCGTCGAGGGGGATGGCGCCCGCGGCGAGGCCGAGAATGTAGGCCGGGTCGGCGCGCAGGGTGGCGTCGAGCGGTCGGCCGTCCTGCGGGGTGACCTCGAAGCCCGCCGAAGTCGCGCTCAACTGCAGCGGGGGGTCGCCGACCTCGATACCGATCGTCACCGGCGGAGGGTCGGTGACCCGGGCGTCGAGCAGTGCGGGGAGGGCGAGCGCGAGCCAGCCGGGGCGGAAGGCGTCACCGTCGGCGGGGCCGCGCGTCATCAGTGGGGTGGACCAGCGAATGAGCCCCTCGATCGGTTCACGCAGCTCGGCACCCCACGGTGTCAGGGCGTATTCGACCACGCTGCCCGCACCGGTCAGCCTGCGCTCCACCACACCCGCGGATTCGAGATCCCGCAGCCGGTCGGCGAGCAGGTTCGTCGCGACCCCGGGCAGGCCCGCGATGAGATCCCGGTAGCGGGCAGGGCCGACGAGCAGCTCGCGGACGATGAGCAGATTCCACCGATCGCCGACCACTTCGAGCGATCGGGCGAGCCCGCAGTACTGGCCGTAGCTACGCATCATTTCCTACATTCGCTTGAAATTCTCCAGTGCGCGTGAGATTCTCAAGTATACCTGTTGTCGAGCCCTGGAGGGGGCCGCCATGACCGGAACCACCGAAAGCGTGCGGCCCGGCTGGGTCGACGACGAGCTGTTCCCGTTCGAGAGCCGATTCCTCGACGTCGATGGGCACACCGTGCACTACCTCGACGAGGGATCGGGCCCCACGCTGCTGTTCCTGCACGGCAACCCGACCTGGTCGTTCCTCTGGCGCGACGTGATCCGCGATCTGCGCGCCGACTTCCGCTGCGTCGCCCTCGACTACCCGGGCTTCGGGCTGTCGACACCGAAGGCGGGCTACCGGTTCCTGCCGGAAGAGCACGCCGACGTGGTCACCGGGTTCGTCGACGCGCTCGGCCTCGACGCGGTCACGCTGGTGGGCCAGGACTGGGGCGGGATGATCGGCCTGGCGGTGGCGCAGCGGCGCCCGGGTGTCTTCGATCGGCTGGTGCTCGCGAACACCTGGGCCTGGCCGGTCAACGGCATCCCGCACTTCGAGGCGTTCGGCCGCATCGTCGGTGGTCCGCCTGCCCGCTTCCTGGTCCGCCGGTTCAACTTCCTGGTCGATACCTTCATCCCCACCGGCCACCGCAGGCGCAAGCCCACCGCGGCCGAGATGACCCACTACAGCAAGGCGCTGGACACCCCGGAACGCCGCCAGGCCTCCGCCGTACTGCCCGGCCGCGTGCTGGCCAGCCGGGACTTCTTCGCCGAGGTCGAGACCGGGCTCGCCGACATCGCCGACCTGCCGACACTGATCGTCTGGGGTGACGCCGACATCGCCTTCCGCGCCCAGGAGCGCGAGCGTCTGGCAGCCACCTTCAGCGACCACACGACCGTGATCGTGGAAGGCGCGGGGACCTACGTCGAATCCGATGCGCCCGAGGAGTTCGTCGCCGCGGTCCGCGAGTGGGCCGCGGCGACGAACGGGCAGGGGTAGCTCAGCGGCCGAAGGCGTCGGCCACCATCGCCTCGGTCAGGCCGTAGTCGGCCAGGGAGTAGCGGTGGGTGGGTTTGCGGTCGCCGGTGCGGCTTTCGTCGTCCAGCGCGGTGATGGCGGCGCGGGCCGCCGGGGTGAACTCGGCACCGATCTCGGTGTAGATGCGGTCGACCACGCCGGCGGGGTCGGCGCGCAGGTCGTCGAAGTCGACATCGAGGAAGGTGGCGTCGGCGTGCCGGGCGCGGGCGGCGGTGAACTCGCGCAGGCCCCGCGACCACAGGTCGAGCTGGGTGCGGCCGATGGTCTCCCCGGTGAACACGGTCGACCAGCCGCGCGTGGCGTGCTCGTTGAGACTGCACACCGACGGGATGATGGTGGCCGGGTCGCGGTGCGTCTGGATGACGATCGCGTCCGGGTAGACCGCGAGCAGCGCGTCCAGGCAGAACAGGTGACTCGGGTTCTTGAGCACCCAGCGCCGGGTGTCGTTCATCCCGATGAGCTGTAGATTGCGGCGGTGCCGCGCGTAGGCGGGCGTCCAATCCTGACGCGAGAGCCATCGCGCGTAACTCGGGACGTAGGCCAGACACTCGTAGGAGTGCGAGGTGCCCGACTGGCGTAGCAGCTGCCAGCATTCCTCCACATCGGCGGCGCTCATGTAGTGCAGGCCCATGAATTCCGGGTTCTGCACCTGATGCTGCTTGAGGCCCGCGTCGATCTGCCGGTAGGCGGGGTTGCTGTCCCAGCTCGCGCGCGGCGGGCGCGGCTGCGGGAAATCGGTCAGCCACATCTCGAGGCCCTGGTTCGCGGGGTCGGCGGCCAGCAGCCGGTGCAGGGCCGTCGTGCCGGTGCGTGGCAGTCCGGTGACGAAGATCGGCCGCGTGACGGGCGTGTCGACGTAGCCGGGGTTGGCCGCCCAGGCGGCTTCGCTCAACGCGCGGGCCACGAGGGTGCCGCGCAGGAAGAACCGCGACATCTTGCTGCCGAGCTCGGTGAGCCCGGCCTCGTCGCGATACGAGTCGAGCAGCACCTGGAGTGCCTCGGTGTAGTCGTCGGTCCCGAAATCGGTGAGACCGGTGAGTTTGGTGGCGGAGGCGTGCAGGTCGGCCACGGTGCCGACATCGGTGCGCACGGTCATCGGACAAGCTCCTAGTTGTGGTATTCGCCGCAGTTGACGTCGAGGGTCTGGCCGGTGATCGCCGAGGACCAGTCCGAGGCGAGGAACACCACGGCCCTGGCGATCTCCTCGGGCTCGGGCAGCCGCTGCAGATCCGATTTCGACGCGGTCTGCTCGTAGACCTGTTCGACGGTGATGCCGTACTTCTCGGCGACCTGCGTGAAGTACCACTTCAGCTGATCGGTCCAGATGTAGCCTGGCAGCACGCTGTTGACCCGCACGCCCTTGCCGCCGAGCTCGGTGGCCAGGGTCTGCGACATGGCCAGTAGCGCGGCCTTGGTCAGCTTGTAGCTGCCGTAGCGCGGTTCGGAGTGCCGCACCACCATCGAATTGATCATCACCACAGCGCCTTTGGACTCGGCCAGGGCCGGGGCGAACGCCTGGGTCATGCGCAACCCGCCCAGGACCGTCATGTCCAGGCTCAACCGGATGTGGTCGAAATCGGTGCGGTCCAGCGGCTTCATCGACGGCACCGAGAACGCGTTGTTGACCAGTGCGTCCACCCGGCCGAACGTCTCCACCGTGCGGCTCACCAGGTTCGCCACGGCGGCGTCGTCGGTGATGTCGGTCGGCACACACAATGTCGCGCCCCCGGCGGCCTCGATCTCGGCGGCCACCTCGAGCAACCGCGATTCGGTCCGCGCCGCCAGCACGACCGTCGCGCCCGCGGTCGCGGCCTCCAGGCAGATCGACCGGCCCAGGCCCGGGCCGACGCCGGAGACGACGACGACCTTTCCGTCCAGCAGTGCCCCGCTCATCCGAGCATCCTTTCCGCGAAAGCCCGCTGCCGGGCGGCGATCCGGTCGCGCCATCCGTTGGCGTCGATCCGGTTGTGGTCGAAGTGGGGGAGGTGTTCGGCGATCTCGTCGAACGGCACGACCGTCGCTGTCGGGCCGTCGGCCTCGGTCATGGGCCGGTCGGTGCGCTGCCAGCGGAACTGGAGGATGCCGCGGGTGCGACCGGTGGTCTCGATCCAGTTGGCGAGGCCGGGATTCTGTTTGCTCACCACCATCCGGATCAGGCCGTCCGGATCGACCTGGGCCTGGGTGTGGTTGAGGCTGGTCTGGTGGTTGACGTAGTCGAGCGAGATGTACCAGAGACTGCCCAGCTGGAAACCCTGGTACGGCGCATCCGATTTCGGCACGGTGATCACGAGTGCCTGATCGTCGGCGAGATCGAAATGACCCACCGACGAGTACTGGGTGCTCAATCCACCCGGAGTGAGCCGGGGTGCGGTGAGGGTGTTCACCGGCAGGTCCAGATAGAACCACTTCGGGAAGTTGAACCAGGTGTGCACGCGAGTGAGCAGCATCTTGGCCGCGGCGCCGTAGCGTTTGCGCATCCGGGCCAGGTCGGGCTCGACCGGCGCGGTGCCGAGGGTGTCGACGCGTTCGATCCGGATCGAGCCCTTGCGTTCGGTCCAGTCGCCGTAGACCTCGCGCACGGCCAGCATCGACGCGCCCTCACCGAGCGCGAAATAGCCGGGCTCGGCGGACGGCTTGGCCGGGCCGAAACGGATCGAGAAACTGCCGTCCTCGGCGATCGGGATACGCCGGTCGTCGAAGGCGTCCTCGCCGCCGGGAACCTCGGTCGCGGTGTAGTCGCCTTTGAGCACCTGGAAACTGAGGTCGACGGTGCTGCCGCGCACGCCGCTCACCACGTACTCGGCGCCCGGTTCGATATTCGCGTGGTAGTAGAGGGTGTCCGGATTGTCCAGGCCCATCTTGGCGTAGGGGCCGGTCGAGGACACGAAATACGGGTGGCTGGTGCCGTGCGCGCCGGACAGCCGCAGGCAGGCGGCGACGCTCGCGGCCAGATAGTCGTAGCCCTCGGCGAGATCGGCCTCGCCGCGGACGAATTCGGCGCCGGCGATGAGCTGTTCGGCCTGGGCCACCGCGGCTGTGAACGGCGCGGTGAGGGATTCCGGTGGCGCGGTGCTCCCGGCTTCGGTGGCGGTGCTGGAGTGGGTCAACGGACTGTGATTCCTAGCTCTCGGAGGATATGGGCGGCGATCTCGGCGGGGGAGCCCAGATCGGGGGTGATGACGAGATCGGCGTTCCCGGGTCGCTCGTAGGGCGAGCCGATGCCGGTGAAGCCGGGCAGTTCGCCCGCGCGGGCCTTGGCGTAGAGGCCCTTGGGGTCGCGTCGCTCGCATTCGGCCAGGGACGTGTCGACGAAGACCTCGTGGAACGGCAGACCCCGCCCGGTGTGGGTGGTGCGCGCCGCGGCCCGCTGGGCGGCGAACGGGCTGATCACCGACACGATCGCCACCGCACCGGAATCGGCGAACAGGGCCGCGACCTCGGCGACCCGGCGCACGTTCTCGTCCCGGTCGGCCGCGGAGAACCCGAGACCGGCATTGAGCCCGTGCCGCAGATTGTCGCCGTCGAGCAGATAGGCGGCCCGGCCCGCCGCGACCAGCAGACGCTCCACCTCGACCGCGATCGTCGACTTGCCCGACCCCGACAGTCCGGTGAGCCAGATCGTGGCGCCCGCGTGCGCGCGGTCCGCGCGTCCGACCGCCGAACGATGCCAGACCACCGTCGCCGAGGACGGATGCGTGCCGGTGTCGCGACCGGTGACCATGCCCGCGGCGACGGTCTGATCGGTCACCGGGTCGACGAGGATGAAGCTGCCGGTGCGCCGGTTCTCCCGATACGGGTCGAACAGCAGCGGCGCACGGCTGCGCAGCCGCACCCGAGCGATGTCGTTGAGCGACAACGCTTCTACGTCCTCGCGCCGGTGCAGGGTGTTCACGTCGAGCTGGTAGTCGATGGCGGTGACCTCGGCGGGCGAGATCTGCGCCGCCGTGCGCACCAGGTAGCGGGCACCCTCGCGCAGCTGGGTGGTCTCGGAGAACCAGCACACCATCGCGTCCAGGTCGGCGCCCTGCTGCGGGCGGTTGCCCGGCCGGGCCAGCAGATCGCCACGGCCGATATCGATCTCGTCGTCGAGGGTCAGCGAGATCGCCATGCCGGTGAAGGCTTCGTCGACCTTGCTGCCGCCGGGGCCCCAGATCTCACGCACCCGCGAGGTGTGCCCGGCGGGCAGCACCACCACCTCGTCGCCGGGTTTGAAGATGCCGCCCGCGACGGTGCCCGCGTAGCTGCGGTGATCGAGGCCCTGCTGCGCCCGGATGACGTACTGGATCGGCAGCCGCGCGTCGATGAGATTGCGGTCCGAGGCGATGTGCACGTCCTCGAGGTGGCGCAGCAGCGGCGGGCCCGGATACCAGGGCATGTGCTCGGAGCCCTCGACGACATTGTCACCGAGCAGCGCCGAGACCGGCACGAAGCTCAGATCACCGACGGTGAGCTTGGCGGCGAAGGTCGCGAACTCGGCCCGGATCTCCTCGAACCGCTCCTGCGACCAGCCCACCAGATCCATCTTGTTCACGCACACCACCAGGTGCGGTACGCCCAGCAGCGTGGCCAGGAAGGCGTGCCTGCGGGTCTGCTCCGACACCCCGGTGCGCGCGTCGACCAGGATCAGCGCGAGATCGGCGGTGGACGCACCGGTCACCATGTTGCGGGTGTACTGCACATGGCCGGGGGTGTCGGCGATGACGAACTTGCGCCGCGGGGTGGTGACATAGCGGTAGGCGACATCGATGGTGATGCCCTGCTCGCGTTCGGCCCGCAGCCCGTCGGTGACCAGTGCCAGATCGGCTGTGTCGCCCCCGCGTTCGGTGCTCAGCCGTTCGATGGCGGCGAGCTGGTCGTCGAAGAGTGACTTGGAGTCGTAGAGCAGCCTGCCGATGAGGGTGGACTTGCCGTCGTCCACGCTGCCCGCGGTCGCCAGGCGCAACAGGTTGCGGCTCATCAGAAGTAGCCCTCTCGCTTGCGGTCTTCCATGCCGGTCTCGGAGATCCGGTCGTCGGCGCGGGTGGCGCCGCGCTCGGTCAGCCGGGTGGCGGCGGTCTCGGCGATCACCTTCGCGGCGGTATCGGCCTCGCTCTCGACGCAGCCGGTGCAGGTCGCGTCGCCGACGGTGCGGAACCGCACCGTCGCTTCGACGGTGCGCTCGCCGGGGTGGGGGGTGACGAACCGGCCCGCCGAGAGCAGCATGCCGTCGCGTTCGATGACGGTCCGCCGGTGGGCGTAGTACAGCGTGGGCAGCTCGACGGCTTCACGATCGATGTATTCCCAGATGTCGAGCTCGGTCCAGTTCGACAGCGGGAACACCCGGATGTGCTCGCCGGGCTGATGCCTGCCGTTGTAGAGGTTCCAGACCTCCGGGCGCTGGGCTCGCGGATCCCATTCCCCGAACCGGTTGCGGAAGCTGAACACCCGCTCCTTGGCGCGGGCCTTCTCCTCGTCGCGGCGCGCGCCACCGAACACCGCGTCGAAGCGGTGCTCGCCGATGGCGCGCAACAGGGTGGTGGTCTGGAGCGGATTGCGGGTGCCGCCGGGGCGTTCCACCACGCGGCCCGCGTCGATGTCGTCCTGGACCTTCGCCACCAGCAGGCGCGCGCCGGTGCGTTCGACGGTGCGGTCACGGAAGGCGATCACCTCGTCGAAGTTGTGTCCGGTGTCCACGTGCAGCAGCGGGAACGGCAGCGGCGCGGGCCAGAAGGCGCGCCGGGCCAGATGCAGCAGCACCGCCGAGTCCTTGCCGCCGGAGAACAGCAGTCCCGGTCGGTCGAAGGTGGCCGCCACCTCCCGGAAGATGTGCACCGATTCGGCCTCCAGGGCCGCCAGATGCGACAGCTCGTACCCCGTCTGCACTCGTTCACCCACTTCGTTCGCGCAATCCGTGGGCTGCTCCAGCCCTCGGGTTGCGATGTCGAATATTCGACGCTATTGTTCGATATTGTGACACCGACGATAAGCCGGGCCGAGGGCGCCGGTCAAGAGGTGACGGCGGATCCGGGTGCCGTCTCGCCGCCGACCCAGCGCGTCGTGAGGGTCATCGAGCTGCTCTCACGCCATGCCACCGAGCGGCTGTCGCTGGCGCGGATCGTGCGCGAGGCCGGACTGTCGCGGGCCACCGCGCACGCCGTACTCACTCAGCTCTGCGCCGACGGCTGGACCGTGCGCGACGACGACGGCTGCTACGGCATCGGCCTGCGGCTGCTCACCGTCGCCCGGCGGGCCGAGGCGGCATTCCCACTGCGGCACACCGCCGCCCCGCACCTGCGCGCGCTCGCCGGACAGGCGGGGGTGCCGGTGTTCCTCGCCGAGCGCGACGGCGCGAGCATCGTGGTCACCGAAGTGGTGGGTGATCCCTCGGCGGGCTGGATCAGGCCGGGCCGCCGCCTGCCGCTCGCGCCACCGGTGTGCCGCGAATTCGTCGCCTGGGCACCGGAACCCGAACAGCGGGCCTGGCTGGCGCTCGCCGACCCGGCCCACCGTGCGCGCCTGACCCAGGTGCTCGCCGAGATCCGCAGTCGCGGCTACTCGGTCGAACGGCTCGTCGACGACTCCACCCCGATGCTGGAAGCCTTGGCGGGACTGCGTGATTCACCGATCACCGCCGCCCTGCGTGCCCAGCTCGGTTCGGTCATCACCGAACTGATCACCATCGACTACCTGCCCACCGAACTCGGCGCCGAGAACGCGGTGGTCACCCTCGCCGCACCGATCCGCGACGAGCGCGGCGCCGTCGTCGCCTCGGTGGTCGCCTGCCCGGACACCCGGCTGTCGAGCGCCGAGCTGGCCGGTCTCGGTGCGGCGACCGTCGCTGCGGCGGAACGGATTCGCGCGGGCACCTCGCTCGCCGTCGAGGCGAGGTGAGAGCGAAGCCGACGCTGGGGTCACCCGCCCGGGGGTCGCGCCGTTAGGCTGAAAGGGGACCCTGACCGGACGCGTTGTCGGGCAGGTGATGAGGAGGGACAGCTCGTGGCAGACAATGTCGATCGGTGGTGGGAAGCGCCCGGATTCTCGGAGCCGCCACCGGACCAGCAACCGGGCACCCCGCCAACCCCTCCCGGCCCGCCGGGCACCCCGCCCTCGGGCGCGAATTCGACTGTCCTGTACGGCGCGGGCCAAGTCCCGCAGCCCACTGCTCCGCCCGGGTCGGGGCAGTTCGCCCAGCCCGGTTTCCCGCCGCCGACGGGCGAGCAGCCCGGCGCGAACTCGACGGTGCTCTACGGTGCCGGGCAAGCTCCGCAGCCGACGGCGCCGCCGCCCGCCGGGTCGGGGCAGTTCGCCCAGCCCGCCTTCCCGCCACCGGCCGGTGACCAGCCCGGCGCCAATTCGACCGTGCTCTACGGCGCCGGGCAAGCTCCGCAGCCGATGGCCCCGCCGCCTGCCGGTTCGGGACAGTTCGCCCAGCCGGGCTTCTCGCCGCCCGAGCAGCCGGGGCCGAACTCGACGGTGCTCTACGGCGCGGGCCAGGCGCCACAGCCCATGGCTCCGGGTGGTTCGGGGCAGTTCGCGCAGCCCGCACCGGGGTATGCCGACCCGAATGCGCCTGGTGCGTACGGCAATCCGGGGTATCAGGGTGGATATCCGCAGCAGGGAGGGCAGTACCCGCAGCAGTTCGGCGCGCCCTACGGACAGCAGCCCTACGGCTATGCGCAGCAGCCACCCCGCAAGAGCAACACGGGGGTGATCGTCGCGGTCGTCGGCGTGGTGGTGGCGCTGGTCGTGGTGGTCACCGTCGCGGTCGTCGTCGGCAGCAAGGAACCCGACAAGACGACGGTCGCCGCGACCACGACAGTGACCACCACCGCGCCGCTGTCGGGCACCACCACCGCGCCGGTCTCACCGGGGTCGCAGGGCGTCCTCATCCCCACCTATCGTGTGGCCTACGACGTGCCCGCGAGCTGGTCGATCTCCTCGGCCGCGGACACCATGGACTTCTACAGCATCACCGGCAGCATCTCCGGGCGCGGCCGCAGCTACGACGGCGAGAACTACTGCCCCGGCTCGGCATACCGGGGACTGGCCGGTGTCACCACCGTCGACGAGACCGACCTGGCGGCGGCCGCGACCGAGGCCGCGACCATCGCCGCCGAAGGCGGATACTCGAGCTCGACCCACCACGGCCGCACCGTGCCCACGGCGCTGACCACCGCCAGCGGCGTCGTGGGGCAGTTCGTGGAGGGCGGCGGCCCGTGGGCCCCCTCGGCACCGGGCTGCACCGCCAACGCCTACTCCGTCTACTCCTTCGCCTTCAAGAACGCCGCAGGCGCCACACTGGCGTTGGCCATCCTCATCGACCGCGGCACCACCGGCGAACTACCGCGAGAACAGGCCAGGGCAATGATCGACAGCCTGCGCCTGGTGTAGCGGAACTACTCCGCCGGGCTGCCCGATTCCGGCAGCTCGGCGTAGAACTCGCGCAGCGCCGTGGTGATTCCGGCGAACACCCGATGGGCGGCGGCCAGGTCGGCGTCGGGTAGGTCGGCCAGGGCGGCGCGGGTGCGCGCGCTGAGGGGGCCGAAGAATCCGGCGGCCACCGCCATGCCGTGCTCGGTGTATCCGAGGTGGACCCGGCGCCGGTCGGTGGTGTCGGGGACGCGGGCCAGGTGCCCGGACTCGATCATGCGCTCGACCAGGTAGGTGACAGCGGGCGCGGACACGCCCATGAGCTTGCTGAGCTGTCCCGCCGTGAGCGGCGCTCCCTCCGCCTCGGCGGTAGCGATGTGCATCAGTGCGCGGAAATCATTGGGGCGCAAGGTGTTCGAGCGGGCGAAGACGTGCCCGATCTGTTCGGAGATCGCGGTCAGCGCGCGCAGATCGCGGGCGATCCCGATTTCGAGTTCCATCCGGCCGTCCGGCCCGGTGTTCGCGGCGTCCACCCGCTGCCTCCTCTCGCTTCCGGCTGTGAGCTTAACCGGTGACCGTCCGGACATTGCCATGTAGTTAAGTATCTGAAATAGTTCAGCGCGTGATGCGAGTGAACGAGGAACAGGGCTGGGACCGGTTCGCCCGGCTGGTCACCGGTCGGCGATCGTGGGCGGTGCTGCTGGCCGTGGTGGTGGCGGCGCTGGCCGTCATGGCGCTGGCGGGCGGCAACGACAGCGCGGGACAGGCGCCGGTTTCACTGCCGTCGTCGGCGGAATCGGCCAGGGCGGCCGCGGCGAAGGACCAGTTCCCGAACGCGGGGGAGTCGGCCGCGATCCTGGTCGCGACCCGCACCGACGACGCCGCCCTGACCGCGCCCGATCTCGCGGCCCTCGATACCGCCCTCGACCGCGCGGGTGTTCCCGCGAGCGACGGACCGCGTGTCGTGCCCGCCCCCGACGGACGCGCCGCGCTGGCCCCGATCCCGATCTCCGCCGAACTCAACGGATTCGCCCTCACCGACCGCATCGACGCCCTCCGCACCGCCGTCACCACCGATCTGCCCGCCGACCTGCGCGTGCAGGTGACCGGCGGACCGGCATTCGGCGCCGATATCGCCGACTCGTTCTCCGGCGCCAACACCCTGCTGCTGATCGTGACCGCGCTGGTGGTGATGGCGCTGCTGATCCTCACCTACCGTTCCCCGGTGCTGTGGCTGGTCCCGCTGACGGTGGTCGGGCTGGCCGATCGCGTGGCCACCAGCGTCGGCACCGCCCTGGCCGAGTTGACCGGCCTGACCTTCGACGGCTCGACCGCGGGCATCACCAGCGTCCTGGTGTTCGGCGCCGGAACCAACTACGCGCTGCTGCTGGTCTCGCGCTATCGCGACGAGCTGCACCGCCACACCGACCATCGCCTGGCCCTGCGTGCCGCGGTCCGCCACGCCGCGCCCGCCATCGTGGCCAGCAATATCACCGTCGTCCTCGCCCTGCTGACGCTGCTGCTCGCGCTGCTGCCCAATACCCGCAGCCTCGGTGCCTTCGCCGCGGCCGGACTCGTCGTGGCCCTGATCTTCGTCCTCACTGCCCTGCCACCCGCCCTCGCGCTGTGTGGGCGGCGGGTCTTCTGGCCGTTCGTCCCCGCCGCCGACGGCGAAGATCCCGCCGAGCAGGGCGTGTGGGCGGCCGTGGCCACCCGGGTGGTGCGCCGTCCGGCCGTGGTCGCCGGTGCCGCCGGGGCAGTGCTGCTGATCTTCGCGACCGGGCTGGCCACCACCGATATCGGTCTCTCGCGCACCGAGCAGTTCCGGGTCGAGGCCGAATCCGTCGACGGGTTGCGCACCCTGGCCGAGCACTTCCCCTCGGGCACCGCCGATCCGGCCGTGGTGATCGCGAACACCGCGGCCACCGGCGCGGTCCAGGAGCAGCTCGACGAGGTGCCCGGCGTCTCGCGGGCGACGGTGAACGGCGTCTCCGGCAGCGGCACCACCCGCTGGTCGGTGGTGCTGGACGCGGAACCCGGTTCGGCGGAGGCGTTTTCGACCGTCGAGGCGATCCGGAGCGCGCTGGCGCCGGTCCCGGACGCGGCGGCGCTGGTCGGCGGGTCCGACGCCGAGGCCCTCGACATCCGTGACGCCGCACAGCGGGACCAGGCGCTGGTCATCCCGCTGATCCTCGCGGTCGTGCTGCTCGTGTTGCTAGTCCTGTTGCGGGCTGTCCCGGCGGCCCTGCTGCTGGTCGGCGTGACCGTGCTCAGCGCGCTCGCCGCGCTCGGGGCGGGCAGCTGGATGAGCGGCGCGGTCTTCGGTTTCCCGGCGCTGGACACGAATGTGCCGCTGTTCGGGTTCCTGTTCCTGGTCGCCCTCGGCGTGGACTACACGATCTTCCTGGTGACCAGGGCGCGTGAGGAGGCGGCCACCCACGGCACCACCCGGGGCATGGTGCGCGCGGTCGCCTCGACCGGCGCGGTGATCACCAGCGCCGGAGTGGTTCTCGCCGCGGTGTTCTGTGTGCTCGGCGTGTTGCCGCTGATCACGCTGACGCAGCTGGGCATCGTGGTCGGCCTCGGTATCCTGCTCGACACCTTCGTGGTCCGCACGCTGGTGGTTCCGGCCCTGTTCGCCTTGCTGGGCGACAAGGTCTGGTGGCCCACGAAACCGGGAGGGCCGGCGACGGACACGAGCGTCTGACATCCGGGCCGGATCGTGGATCAGGGTGAACAGGGTCGGGCCCGTGCACCCTACGGCCGAATCTGGCCGACGGCTGTAGCACGGTATGCGGCAGTTCAGGACGTTTGTGAAAACGGCCTGAGTTCCCTTCCGACCCGGTTCAGCATCTGGCCGAGTAGGTGGGCAGATCGGGCTGATGTCGGCGCTGCGCGAGGGGTGCCCGCCCAGGCGGCGGTGGTGAGCGATTCGACGGCAGTGAGGGTTCGGGCGTTGTTCCCGGCGGCCAGTACCAGAATGAAGCGCACGTAGTCGCCGATATCGGTGCCCTGTGGGTGTTGCCCGACAAAACACTCGAGCCGCGGGGTCAAGGCGGGCAGCGTTCGGGCGGTGGGGAACACCACGGCGAGGGCTGCGAGTGCCAAGCGGACGGCCGGGCGTTCGGATGCCCATCGGGCGAGCAGGTCCGGGGTGCAGGATCGGACCGCTTCGCGGGCTTGGTTCTCGTTCCCAGGATCCGCGTAGGGTGTTGTGCCGGGCCAGTATTCAGCCACGTGGCGGTCCGTGACGGTGGCGATGTCGAACAGCAGGCTGATCACCCGGAAACGCTGCTGTGGTGGCACGCGGTCGTCTATGGCCAACGCCGCCAGTAACGGGACGCCGTCCGCGGTATAGGGCAAGCAGGTGTCCTGATGGAGGATCTCGCTGTAGAAGTCTGCGAGGAAGAACCGATCGTCGGTCCAGAACGGATCGACCGAGGACTGGAACAACATCGCCGCCTGCGGTGGGCGCGGGTCTGTCAGGCGATCGCTGATGACCTCCCGGAAGACCCGCCGGATCGGCGGCTCGTCGGGAAGGTCGTTTCGGTCGGAACTACGCGTCATCATGGCTATCGCCCGTCGATATCCCAGGCCCTGGCTCGACTCGTTGCCTGGATCCCGATCTGGGGCCTTCGGTGGGGTCAGCCCGCCGACTTCTCCGTGCTGCGGATCTCCACGATCGGCAGCACCAGCGCCGCGGGCGCGCCCTCGGGCACGACCGGCTGCACCGGGGCGACCGGCGCGATCCGGGTGTACCCGGCGCTCTGCTCGGGACGGGTGTCCACCTCGCCCTTGTTGGGCCAGTACGCGGCGGCGCGCTCGGCCTGCGCGGTGATGGTCAGCGACGGGTTGACGCCCAGGTTCGCCGACACGGCCGCACCGTCGACCACGCTCAGCGTCGGGTACCCGAACACGCGGTGGTAGGCGTCGATCACGCCGTGTTCACGGTCGGCGCCGATGGCCGCGCCGCCCAGGAAGTGCGCGGTGAGCGGAACATTGAACACCTCACCCCAGGTGCCGCCCGCGACACCGCCGATCTTCTCCGCCACCCGGCGGGTGACATCGTTGCCCGCCGGGATCCAGGTCGGATTCGGTTCGCCGTGGCCCTGTTTGGAGGTCAGCTTGCGCCGGCCGAACAGTCCACGCTTGGTGTAGGTGGTGATCGAGTTGTCGAGGTGCTGCATCACCAGCGAGATGATGGTGCGCTCGCTCCAGTTCTTCACGCTCAGGAAGCGCAGCATCAGCAGCGGGTGCAGCAGCACGATGCCCAGGAAGCGCAGCCAGCGCGGGATCTTGCCGCCGCCGTCGACCATGAGCGTCTGCATCAGGCCCATCGCGTTGGAGCCCTTGCCGTAGCGCACCGGCTCGACGTGGGTGTCGGGGGTGGGGTGGATCGAGGAGGTGATCGCCACGCCCTTGGTGAAGTCCTGGCCGGGCGCGAGGGTCTTGGTCGCGGCACCGACGATGGACTCGGAGTTGGTGCGGGTCAGCAGACCCAGCTTGTCGGAGATGTTCGGCAGCGCACCCTCGTCACGCATGGCGTGCAGCAGCTTCTGCGTACCGAGCGTGCCCGCGGCCAGCACGACCTGCTTGGCCGTGTAGGTCTTGGGGTCCTTGCGGACCCAGGCGCCGGTGCGCTCGGTCGCGACATCCCACGAGCCGTCGGGCAGCGGGCGCAGCGCGGTCACCGTGGTCATCGGGATCACCTGTGCCCCGGCCTGTTCGGCCAGGTACAGGTAGTTCTTCACCAGGGTGTTCTTGGCGCCGAACTTGCAGCCGACCATGCAGTCACCGCACTCGACGCAGCCGGTGCGCTGCGGGCCGACGCCGCCGAAGTACGGGTCGGACACGGTCTTGCCGGGCTCGCCGAAGAACACACCGACCGGGGTCTGCACGAAGGTGTCGCCGACGCCCATGTCCTCGGCGACGGACTTGAAGATCTCGTCGGCGGGTGTCATGTGCGGGTTCTGCACGACTCCGAGCATCTTCTTCGCGCGCTCGTAGTACGGGGTGAGCTCTTCGCGCCAGTCGGTGATGTCGCGCCACTGGGCGTCGCGGAAGAACGGCTCCGGCGGCACGTAGAGGGTGTTGGCGTAGTTCAGCGAACCACCGCCGACCCCGGCGCCGCCGAGGATGAGCACATCGCGCAGCGGATGGATGCGCTGGATGCCGAAACAGCCCAGCTTGGGCGCCCAGATGAACTTGCGCAGATCCCAGCTGGTCTTGGGCAGTTCGTCGTCTTCGAAGCGGCGGCCCGCCTCGAGAATGCCGACCCGGTAGCCCTTTTCGACCAGTCGCAGCGCGGTGACACTGCCACCGAATCCTGAACCGACGATCAAGACGTCGAAATCGGTGGTCCGCTCGGACATAGAGGAGCTCCTCGGTCGTGTCAACAGTGACGCCGGTAACGCTAACGGCGACAGTGTGGACTGTCAACGTAGGTAACCCTGCGCTCTATGCTGGTCGCGTGCCCCGATACACCCGCGCCCAACTCGCCGAGATCAGCGGCGTCGCGGCGCGCACGATCCGCTACTACCACTCCCTGGGTCTGCTGCCCAAACCCGGCCGTGCGGGCAAGGAAGTGGTGTACACCGCCGAACATCTGGACCGCCTGCGCGACATCGTCGCCATGCAGGCGCGCGGGCTGCGCCTGGAGGCGATCCGCGAGGTGTTCGACGCCGAACCCCAGGCCGGCGCCACCGGCGACTGGCGCTCGCTGTTCGATCCCCGGGTCGGTCCCGCCGAGGCGCACGCGGCCTCCATCGACGACCTCGAACTGGTGGCGCTGCTGGTCGACCGCGACGGTGACGTGCTCACCGAACTCGTCGCCGCCGGCTATCTCGAACGCCGCGGTGACCGCTGGCTCGTGCACGACCGCACCATGCTCGAGGCCGCACTGGTGCTCTACGACGTCGGCATCGACATCGCGCTCAGCGGCGTGCTGCGCACCCTGATCCACGGCAGGCTCGCGACCCTGGCCGACGACGTGGTGCGCACCGTGCGCGACGCGGCGGGCGCGGGTGGCTACGGCGGCGAGGGAGTCGCGGTCGACCTGGACCGCTTCCGCGACCGGTTGCTCGCCATGGCCTGGGGCGTCGCGGGCGCCACCTTCGCCGCCGAGATCCAGCGGGCCGCGGGCGAGGACGACACGATCGGGCGCCGCGATCTGTCCGGTGCCGCCGGTGGGTGATGATCGGGGGATGAGTTCCGACAGTCCCGGCCCCCGCGCCCGCGCTCGCGCCCAGACCATCGCCGACATCAAGCGGGTCGGCCGCGAGCACCTGGCCTCCGAGGGTGCCGCGGCGCTGTCGCTGCGCGCGGTGGCCCGGGACCTGGGCATGGTCTCCTCGGCGATCTACCGGTACGTGCGCAGTCGCGACGACCTGCTGACCCTGCTCGTCGTCGACGGATACAACGCCCTCGGCGACGCCGTCGACGCCGCTGTGGCCGAGGCTCCCGCCGACCCGGCCGACCGCTTCCGCACCGCCGCGCGCGCGGTGCGGGCCTGGGCACTGGCCGAACCGGCGTGGTACGGCCTGCTCTACGGCTCCCCGGTTCCCGGTTACGCCGCGCCGTTGGAGGACACCGTCGCCCCCGGCATCCGGGTCATCGGCGCGCTGCTGACCATCATCGACGACGCTCACCGCGCGGGCCTGCTCACGCCGCCCGCGCCCGCACCGGCGCTGTCACCGCGCACGGCCGCCGATTTCGCCACCATCCGCGCGCAGTTCGGTCTGACCGTGCCCGACGGGCTGATGACCGCCGCGCTCACCGCCTGGACGACGCTGTTCGGCGCCGTGAATTTCGACGTGTTCGACATGTACGGCGCCGACACCTTCGCCGACCGCGCCGAGGTGTTCGAGCAGCAGGTCGATCAGCTGTGCCACCTGCTCGGATTCCGCGCCGACGCGGCCGCCCGGCCGGTACCGGCGACGTGATTCCGGATCGAGCGGACCGATCGGTACGGTAGCGGGAGAGGTAGTTCCCGCGGTATGTGGGGAGAGGAATGTAGGACCGGCGACAGCGGTCGCCAACGAACGGGAGTGCCCGAGTGAATTCTCGCGAGGAGATCTTGCGCCGCGTCCGCGACGGGCTGCTCGACCTACCCGACGACGCGCGCCGGGTGCCCATGCGGCGCTCCTCCGGCGCCGCCCCCGCGGTCGACCCGGCCGAACGCGCCGCGGTGCTGGCCCGCTTCGCCGACCGCCTGCGCGAGTACGGATCGCTGGTCCGCACCGTCGACCTGGCCGGCCTGCCCGCCGCGGTGGCCGATGTGCTCTACGGGATGAGCGTCACCTCGGTGCTGGCCGCCGTGGAACCCGGTCCGGCCTGGCTGGACCACTGGGCGAGCGCGCCGGGGCACCAGGTGGTGCACGGCGGCGCGGCCTCGGCGAGCACCGGTGACGCGGTGGTGCGCGACGCGGTCGCGGGGGACGCCTCCAGCGGCTCGCTGGCACTGGAGGTCGACGGCGCGCCCGCCGTCTCGGAAGCGGTGCCGCAGGTGTGCGTGGTGCGGGCCGACCGCGTCTTCGGGTCCCTGACCGACGCGCTGGATCAGCTCGATCCGCGACGCCCCCTGATCTGGCTCGGTGGGCCCGGTGATGTCGAAATGGCCCGTCAGCTGGTGGTTCTGCTCGTCGAGTAGCCGCTCGTCTCGATGTGGACTCGCCGGGCGCCAGGGGTTGTCTGGGACCCGAAGTCTCAGTTATTCTCGGTGGTACCGGTGTGACGGCGCTAACAGCGCGCCCGCCGGACGCGAACCGAGGAGGCACCGATGACGCTGACCGAATCGAGCCGCGGCGGACTCATCACCGAGGAGTACCGAGATGCGCTGGCGACCCTGTCCCAGGGGTCGGTGGACCGGCATTTCGATCCCTACCTCGACATCGATTGGGACTCGCCCGAGCTCGCCATCGACCCGGACGACCCACGGTGGGCACTGTCCCCCGACGTCGACCCGCTGGGCGCCACCCAGTGGTACCGCGATCAGTCGCTCGAGCGGCAGATCGCGATCGGCAAGTGGCGCACCGCCAACGCGATCAAGGTGGGCGCCGCCTTCGAGAGCATCCTCATCCGCGGCATGATGCAGTACGCGATGAAGCTGCCCAACGGCTCACCGGAATTCCGCTACTGCATGCACGAGATGACCGAAGAGTGCAACCACATCCAGATGTTCCAGGAGCTGGTGAACCGCATCGGCGTGGACGTGCCCGGCATGCGGCCGCTGTTCCGGGCGCTGTCCCCGCTGATCGGCGTGGCGGGCGGCTTTGCCTACGCCATCCTGTTCATCGGCATCCTCGGCGGTGAGGAACCCATCGATCACTACCAGAAGGCGGTGATCCGCGAGGGCGAGCGGATGCCCCCGATGGTGTTGCGCACCATGCAGATCCACATCGCCGAGGAGGCCAGGCACATCTCCTTCGCCGGAGAGTTCCTCGCGGTGCACGTGGCCCGCATGGGCAAGTTCAACCGGGGTGCCTGTTCGGTGGCGTTCCCGATCGCCATGCGCTGGCTGGCCGGGGAGATCATGGCGCCGCCGCGCTCGTTCGCGCGCGAGTTCGGCATTCCGCGCGAGGTGATCGAGCAGGCGTTCTGGAAGTCCGAGCACTCGCAGCGCATCCTGTCGGGCTACTTCGGCGACATGCGCAAGCTCGCAGGCGATCTGGGCCTGATGAATCCGGTGGCCAAGCGGCTGTGGAACGCGCTCGGGGTCGGCGGTCCGGCTTCGCGCTACCGCAGTGAGCCCGAACGGCACGGACGCCGCGCGGCCTGAGCGCGGGTCAGGTGCCCGACATCAGCTGATTGAGGACCGTGGTGAGCGGTTGCTCGGCGTCGAGGGTGAGCCCGTGACGCCGGGCGACGCCGTCGACGACGTGCCACGCGTAGTCGGCGACCTCGTCGATGAGCTGTTCGCGGGTCAGTGCCGGATCGGGGTCGACCGCCCAGCGGGTGACGGTGGCCTCGGTCATCGACACGATGGCGAAGGTCATCGTGTCGGCCGAGCCGTCGTCGGCCACACCCACCACCCCGGCCAGACCGGTGACCAGGGCCCGGGTCGAGGCCGCGATGGACGCGATGAGGGCGGTCATCGCGTCGACGTCGGGCTCGGTCTCCGAGGGCCCGGTGCGCAGGAACTCGTGCAGGCGGGGGTGATCCTGGATCCAGGTGACCACGCCGCCGACGGTGCGCACCAGGATCTGATGGATCGAGCCGTCGCCGATGTCGAGGGCGTCCTCGATGTCGGCGGCGAAGCGTTCGGCGATCTCGCTGCGGATGCGGCGGTCCAGTTCGTCGCGCCCGGCGAACTGGCGGTAGACCACCGACTTGGCCAGCCCGGCGTTCTCGGCGATCTGCACGATCGACACCTCACCGCCCGCCGGAGTCTGCTCGAGCAACTCGATGGCCGACAGCACGATGCGCTCGCGGCGGCTGTCGTTGTGCGGTTGCCACCGGGCTTGCCTGCCACTCACGGCACTGGACGGGCGTGACGTTGCGCTCGACATCCGCCCGAGTGTAGAGGACACGCGCGCCGCCGAATTCGCGATCGGCGTCAGCCGGGGACGGTCACCGGGTCGGTGCAGCTGTACGGCGCGTCCACCAGTGAGCATGCCGCCACCGGTCGGGTGGGCCGGTAGCCGGGGGCGACGCCGTCGGCCGCGGTGATCTCCCGGTAGGCAGCGACCGCGTCGGTGGGCCTGCGGGTCAGGGTCGGGTCGGTCAGCACGTCGACCGTGTACAGGCCGAAACGCGGTGTGTAGGAACCCCATTCGTAGTTGTCGGTGAGACTCCAGTAGTTGTAGCCGATCAGCGGGATGCCGTCGGTCACCGCCCGCTGCAGCCAGTACACCGTGTCGCGCAGCGAGTCCGCCCTGGTGTAGCCGTCGGCGCGGGGCAGGCCGTTCTCGGTGGGGATGCCGTTCTCGACGATGTAGAGCGGCTTGCCGGGGAACCGGCGCGCGTAGTGGTCGAGGGCGTAGTAGATGCCTTCGGCCTGCAACGGCAGGGTCCAGAGCCGGTCGAGGTCGGGCACCCGCAGGTCGGTGGGGGAGAAGCCGTAGTAGTAGTCGATGCCGATGTAGTCCAGCCGCGATGCCATCCGATCCAGCAGCGCGCCGCTGATCGCGTCGTCGACCGCCGGGATGTAGGCGACATTGCTGGTGACCAGCGCACCCGGCTGCACCGCGTGGATGTGGTCGTAGATGCTGTTGTGCGCCTGGGCGATCCGCTCGGCCATCACCGGCAGCTCGGCCGGGCCGATGCCGCCGTGGCGCAGTTCGTTGACCAGATACATGGTCGGCTCGTTGAAGCTCACCCACAGCGGGTCGGTGCCGGCGAAGCGGTCGACCACGCGGCGGGCGTTGCTCAGCCAGTTCGCCACCATCTCCGGGTCGCGCCAGCCGCCCCGATCGGCGGCCCAGCCGGGATAGACCCAGTGGTCGAGGGTGAGCATCGGGCGCATGCCCGCGGCGACGATCGCGGCGACGACCTCGTCGTAGAAGGCGAGTCCGTCCTCGTCCCAGACGCCCAGTTGCGGCTGTACCCGGGCCCATTCGATGCCGACGCGGTACACCCGCACCCCGAGGTCGGCGGCGAGCGCGATGTCGGAGCGGAACCGGTGGCGGAAGTCCACGGAGTCCAGATAGGGATCCTCGGTACCGCCGGACTCGGCGTACCGGCGCCAATTGCTGTCCGGCGCATCCCCTTCGGACTGGAATCCGGAAGCGGCCACACCCCAGAGGAATTCGGGAGGTAGCGGGGCGAGCTGCGCGGGCGCGGGTGGTCGGGCGAGCGCGGGGGAGGTGCTGGTGGTGAGAAGTGCCGCGGCGGTCAGGGCGACCGTGGCGAGAAGGCGGCGACCGCTGGGGGAGGGCATGGCACTCCTGGCAGTTCGAAGGGCGGGGGAGTGCGTTTCAGTGTGCGGTATCGACGGCGGGGAATGCGGGAGGAACCTGGGCGCGGCGTCATCGAGTCATTGATCAAAATAACATTGCCTTACGTAGATATGCGCATCTACCTATGTATCTCACCCTCCATCATCCAGGCCAGCAAGCTCTCGACATGTCCTCACCTACACAACGCCCTTGCTCAGGAGGAGAGGGGTGAGTTGCCTCTCAGGAACGCCCCGCGAGTGGGTGCTGAGGGCTCGCTCGAGCCAGGATTCGAGGATGGTGTGGAATCCCTTGCCGGGTATCGCGCGGGTGTTCGCCGAACAGCCGTGGGTGATGCGTGGGGCCGGCGTCGTCTTGCCGACCGAGCGGTTGCTGCGCAGACTCAGTGGCGGCCGGTGGGGTGTCCTCGACCTGGCGGGGCTGCCGTCGATCGAGATCACCGTGGTCGGGCGCAAGTCGGGTCAACCGCGCACGACCTCGCTGCTGTGTGTGCCCGACGGCGACGGCTTCTACCTGGTCGGCTCGAACTGGGGCCGCCCCGAACATCCGGCCTGGTCGGCCAACCTGCGCGCGTCCCGTACCGCGGCGGCCCGCTACGACGGCAGCGCCTCGTTCCCGGTGACGGTCACCGAGATCACCGGCGTGGAGCGCAAGCGCGTCTGGGACCTGGTGGTCGAGTTCTGGCCCGGCTACGAGATGGAGTTCCAACGCTCCGGCGGCCGCGAGTTCCGCATCTTCCGCCTGGACCGCATCCTCTGAACCGCTCACTGATCGGTGCCGATACCGGTCGCCGTCGGCGCGCGACACCCTGTCCTGAACCCTGAGTCCGCGACAAGGACTTGCATCCTGTACCGGGGTACAGGCTTACCTTCGAAGTATGACGATTTCACCGGTTCAAGGCGACTGGGTGCCCGGCGCGTGCACCCTGCCCACCGTGGAGCAGCCTCTCCGGGTTGCCGAGTTCGACGAGTTGTTCACCACCAGTGCCCGCACCACCCGCCGCCCTGCCCCGGACCGGTTCGAGATCGTCCTCGACCCGGCCGCGGCGGAGCGGGCCCGGGCGCTGGCCGCCCGCGAGAGTAGCTGCTGCTCGTTCTTCATCTTCCACCTCACCACCACCGCCGAGGGGCTGGTGTTGGGAGTCGAAGTCCCGCCGGCCTATATCGAGGTGCTCGACGCCTTCGCCGTGCGCACCGACACCGCGATCGGCACGAACCGATGAACGGCCTACTTCGGCGCTTGCTAGCGGAACCCGCTCACAGGCCGAGTTTGGTGACGGCGTTGTCGTCGAGGGGGTTGGCGGTGCGGATGTAGCCGTGGACGGTGCGTGGGTTGGCCCAGCGGCCCTGGCGCATGATTTCGCGGTCGCTGGCGCCGCCGAGGGCGGCTTGGGTGGCGAAGCCGGCACGGAGGGAGTGGCCGGAGAAGAGGTCGGGGTCCAGGCCCGCGCGGGCGGCATAGCGTTTGACGAGTTCGGCGACGGCGCGGCCGGACAGGGCGGTGGGGCCGATGGAGCCGTGCCGGTTGACGGTCGGGAGCAGCGGGCGGTGCGGCTCGGCGCTCAGGGGCGTGCCGGTGAAGCCGTGGCAGCGGTGGATCGCGGGGTCGGTCGCGGTGTTCTCGCCGGTCCAGGCGCGGGTGGCGGGGTCACCGCCCGCGGCGTGAATCTCGAGCAGCCGGACCCAGTCGGCGTAGGCGCAGACGGGGCAGGTGCGGGGATGGGTGCCGCGGGGGAGGGCTACGCGTTGTTCGGCGGCACCGGTGGGGTCGGTCTTGGTGGTGGGCAGGTGCACGATCAGCAGGGGTTCGCCGGTGGTGTGATCGGTGCGCACGTGGACGTCGCTGATCCGCAGTCCGGCGAGTTCGCTGCGGCGCAGCGCGCCGGCGAAGCCGATCAGCAGGGCGAGCCGGTCGCGGCGGCGGGCGGGTTCGGTGGGCCAGCCGGGGGCGGGCAGTGCGGTGAGCAGCTGGTCGAGGGTGTGCAGCAGGACCGGTCGTTTGCGGGTGGGTGGCGTGCGGCGGGTGCGGCGGATGCCGCGCAGGGTGAGCCGGACGACGTCGGATCGCGTCGGGGAGGGCAGGCCGTTGGCGGCGTGGACGGCGGCCACGGCGGCGGATTTGCGGTCCAGGGTCGCGGGGCTGAAGGCCCAGCTGCCGTTGTCGCGGCGGGTGTCGGCGCAGGCGGCCAGGTAGACGGCGAGGTCGAGTGGGTCGGCGGGCAGGGCCTGCCGGTGTTCGGCCTGGCACCAGCCCGCCCAGGCGATCCAGTCGGTGCGGTAGGCGCGCAGGGTGTTGGCCGATTGCGAGGCTTCCAGGTAGCGGCTCAGCGCGCCGGCCTGCTGGTCGTCGAATCGTTCGCGGACCAGGCGCAGGGCGGCGGTGTCGACCAGGACGCTGCGCACTCCCCGGCGCAGTTCGGTGCGGACCTGTTCGGGTACTACGACCGCCGCGTCGCCGTCCACGCCCCTCCTGGGTGAATCAGTGTGCCGCCGATGACGTGTCGATCGTAGTCGCCTGCGCCGTGGTCACGGCATTTCGGCGAGTTCGGCGAGCTGGGTGTGGATGTAGGCGGCGAGGCGGTGCCGGGCGGCGGTGGTGAGGAAACTGGTGTCGCCGAGTCGCGGAAAATGGTCGTCGACGGTGTCGGTGGGGGCTTCGGTGGTGTCGGGCGAATCGCCGACTAGTTCGAGACGTGCCGGATGCTGCTGGGGGAGAGGAACATTCGGTTCGTCCGGGTCGGTGGTTGCTGCTCCGGTACGTACCATGCCCAGACCATAACGTTTTGATTGCGACCGTTGCCAACATGATAGGCCCCGGAGTGATGACCGCCACGTTTTGCCGCGCGCGGTTCTGACCGATCATGGATCGATGCTGTTCGTCCTCGCCGATGGTGAGATCCGCTACGCGAACTACCCTTTCGCCGGTGCGTCCGTGTATCCCGAGGGCGTGGTGACCGCCGCCGAGATCCGCGATGCCGATCCGCGCGGCTGGCCCCCGGAAGTCCGGACCGTGCACGGCGAGACCCTGTTCCTGCCGCGGGTGGACGAGGCGGAGTTGGTGGAGTTCTGCACCGTCAACGCGATCGCGGTGCGCCGGCGTCCCGATGTGTGGTCCGACCTGCTGGAACCCTTCCTGGATACGACCTTCGACCCGGAACACCAGCGAGCGACCGAGCAGCGGTTGCGGCGCGCGGGCCTTTCGGCGGCGCAGATCGTGGCGATCCGGCAGCACGTCGAGCGGGCGATGCTGTCCTACAACTTCGACAGCATGCTGTGGGATTGGGTGAATCTGGGCCTGTTCGAGCTGCTCTCGGCCGCGGCCGGAGTGCTGGCCCGGCCCGAGGCCGCCGCGTCGCTGGGTGACCCGGTGCGGCTGTACGGGTGGGCGATGCGGATCGCCGAGGGGCAGGCCGATGACCTCCGGTGAGGGTCAGGACGCGCGGGCGGCCGGTTCGGGTGAGGCGGCCTCGCGCACGTAGTCCGCGACGGGGCTGAGCTGCAGGACGGCGGGCATCCGGCGGGTGAGTGCGGGCAGGCCGTGGAACCGGACGCGGCCGGTGCGCTGGGCGTGGACGAGTGGCATGCGGCCCAGCCACACTTCGTAGAGTCCGGCGACATCGGCGACCACGGTGACGTCGACCGGGTAGCCGGGGTCGGTTTCGCAGACCGACGGGATGCCCGCTTCGATGACGATCCAGAACCGGCGCACGTCGTCGGTGAACCGGATCTGCAGTACCTGGCGGCGGCCGGGCAGGACGGTGGTGTCGAGGCGCTGGTGCATCCACCACACCAGCAGGGTGGCGTCGAGTTCGTCTTCGCGGGGTGCGCCGAAGGTCCAGCGTGCGCCCCATTCGCCCAGACCGAACAGGATCGGTTCGAGCGCGCTGCCCGCTTCGGTGAGCAGGTGCTCGGTGCCGATCTTCTCGAGCAGTCCCGCGCGTTCGAATTGGCGCAGGCGTTTGGCGAGCAGGCTGCGCGACAGGCCCGGTAGCCCGCGGGCCAGGTCGTTGAAGCGGGTGGTGCCGACGAACAGATCTCGCAGGATGAGCAGTGACCAGCGCTCGCCGAGCACGTCGAGCGCGCGGGAGATCGGGCAGTACTGGCCATACGCTGCGGTGGGGTCTGTCATGGTCACCTCGTCGACGGGGTCTATTTCTTGTACCGGGTGGGTCCATTTTCTGGACTATCTGGTTATCGCGGCGCTTTCTACGTTCGAAACATGACTTCCACAATTTCTGACTCCACCTCCGTCGTCGACCGCGTCGCCCTGGCCCGCGAGATCGGCGAATCCCTGCGTCCCGAGGTCCCCGAGCGGGACCGCACCGGCGAGATCTCGGTCGCCGCGTTCGACCTGTTGCGGTCGAGCGGTTTGTCGGCGGCTCTGGTGCCCGTCGAGTTCGGGGGCGGTGGTGCCTCCCATGCCGAGATGGGCGCGATCCTGCGCGAGCTGGGCCGACACGATCCGTCGACCGCGGTGGCCTTCGCCATGCATTCGCATCTGGTGGCCGCGCAGGTGTGGCGGCACAAGCACGGTGTGGACGCCTCGGCGGTGTTCGCGAAGGTGGCCGCGGGGGCGATCCTGGTGAGTACGGGCGCTTCGGACTGGGTCGATTCCAACGGCGAGGCCGTGCGGGTCGACGGTGGTTATCGGGTCGGTGCGCGCAAGGCGCCGGCCAGTGGCTGCGAGGTCGGCGATGTGCTGGTGACCAGTGTGCGCTGCGGTGACGAGGTGCTGCACTGCGCGATTCCGATGTCCGCGCCGGGTGTGCGGATCGAGAAGACCTGGGACGCTTTCGGTTTGCGTGCGAGCGGTTCGCACACGGTGGTGCTGGAGGAGGTGTTCGTCCCGGATGCGACGGTGTCGATGGTGCGTCCGGCCGGGGTGTGGCCGCCGGTGCTGAATGTGGTGATCGGGGCGGCGTTGCCGCTGGTGCTGGCGGCCTATCTCGGTGTGGCCGATGCCGCGGTGGAGTTGACGGCGGGGCTGCTGGCGGGCCGTTCGGAGCCGCACACCGTGCAGTCGGCTGGCGAGATGCTCAATGCCTACACCACGGCCGCGGATCTGATCGCGGCGATGTTCGGTGATTCCGACGACCTGATGTTCCCGAGCACGGAGGAGTACGCGTCGCGGACGTTGAGCCGCAAGACCGTCGCGGCGGACGCATTGATCACCACGGTCCGGCTGGCGATCGAAACCACCGGCGGGGCGGGCTATTCCCGGACCTGCGAACTGGAACGTCTCTACCGCGATGTGCACGGCTGCCAGTTCCATCCGCTGCCGCGGGCCAAGCAGACCCGTTTCAGCGGCCGGGTACTGCTCGGGCACGGCCCGCTGGGCTGATCAGTCGAACAGTCCACCGGCGAAGGGCTGGGTGCGCCAGTGCTCGATCGCGGGGGCCAGTGCGTCGCCGAGGATCGGTTGTTCGGCGACCAGCGGCAGGCAGGCGATGGTGCGGGCCGTGCCGACCGCTTCGACGAACCGCAGGACGCGCGGGTCGAGCCGGCGCAGGCCGAGGCGGTCGGCGGCGGTGTCGTAGGCCGCCGCCACGTCGGGTCCGAAGGCGGCGAGATCCCATTCGACGGGGCCGAGGGTGGCGAGTTCGAAATCGGCGTGGAGCGGGCCGTCGACGGTGGTGACGAGGTTGTAGGCGGGCGCGTCGCCGTGGAGGGGTTGCAGGTCGGTGCCGGGGAATTCGGCGTCGAAGGCGGCGCGGGAGGTGACGAGGGGTTCGAGTCGTTGCCATTCGCGTCGCGCGCGCTCGAGGTCTTCGGCGGGCAGCAGGTCGGGGAATTGTGCGAGCACGTCGTAGGAGGGGGTGATCGTGTGGGGTTCGGCGGCGGACAGGAACGGGAGTTCGCCGGGGTAGTCGCGCAGGGCGCGGTGCAGGTCGGCGACGAGGGCGGCGTGGTGGAGGTAGTCCGGTGCGGCGGCGGGATCGCGGTCGACGTAGCGCCAGAAGGTCATCGAGAAGCCGTCGCGCCGGACGGGTTGGGCGGGGACGAGCGGGCTCGGCGCGATCACCGGGATGTGCCGGGAGTCCAGCCAGCGCACCACGTCGAGTTCGGTGCGCTGACGGCGGGCGAGTCCGTCGAGGTCGCTGCCCGGTGCGAGCACGGTCGGCACCCGCACCACGACCGGCGCCGGAGCCAGATGCACCACGACGGAGAAGATGTCGTGCAGTACGACCGGGTCGCGCACGGTCAGGCCGTGTTCGCGGCCCGCGGCGACGGCGGCCGAGACGGCGCGTGCGGTGCGGGTGGCGAGCTGGTCGGCGGTCATGGCGGCGGGCATGCCGGGGATGGTGTCATGCGGGGGTGGCGGGTGCTAGGGGTTTTCGTCGAGCATGCGGGTGGCGCGGGCGGTGACATCGCGGCGCAGTTCGTCTTCGGGCAGGTTGTCGAGGCCGGTGGCGGCGCGCAGGAACGGGCCGAGCATTTCCCAGCCGACCAGCAGCGCGGCGGCATTGGCGGCGGCGAGGGCGGCGGTGCGGTCGTCGGCGCCGGTGGCGGCGGCACGGTCGACGAGTGCGGTCATGATCGGGAAGCGTTGTTGCAGGCGGCCGACGGGGTAGCCGTCGAGGAGGCAGCGGACCAGGACGGTGAGGTGTCTGCGGGTGTCGGGGTCGGTCGGGGTGGTTCCGGTGAGGTCGGTGTCGGGGCCGTGCAGGTCGCCGAGGTGGTCGAGGACGGCGGCGACGAGGTTCTCCTTGGCGCCGAAGTGGCGGAAGACCAGGCCGTGGTTGACGCGGGCGCGGTCGGCGATGTTGCGGACCGAGGTGGCGGCGGGTCCGCGTTCGGCGAACAGGTCGGCGGCGTGGTGCAGCAGTGCGGAGCGCACGGCGTCGCGGCCGGTGGGAATTGGAATCGGGTCGATTCGATTCGTCGTCGGGGGTGTAGTCATGTGACTACGGTAGTCCGTACGCACTTGTAGTCATGCGACTACATGAGACGAGGAGAGCCGAATGTCCGAATCCACCGCGGTCGCAGCGCCGGAAACCCCCAGCGTGCGACCGTTTCCGCTGCCCGGCTATTCCGTCTCCGTCGGCCCGTTCTCGCATCTGCGCGCCGAGCGGGAGCGGCTGGCAGCGCTGCGCTGGCAGCATTTCGACGCCCAGCAGGTGGGTGCCACCCTCGGAGCGGAGATCAGCGGCATCGATCTGACCGTCACCCAGCCGGGCGAGGTCATCGAGGAGTTGCGGCAGGCGCTGCACGACTACAAGGTGCTGTTCTTCCGCGACCAGCCGCTCACCCCGGCCCAACACGTCGGTTTCGCGCAGCGTTTCGGCGACCTCGAGATCCATCCCGCGCTGGCGGCCAGCGCCGAGCAGCCCGAGCTGGTGCGCTTCGAGAAGGGTTCGGAGATGGTCGGTGTGGAGAACGCCTGGCATCACGATGTCACCTGGCGTGAACGCCCCTCGCTGGGCGCGATCCTGCACGCGGTGGAGGTCCCCCCGATCGGCGGCGACACCCTGTTCGCGGACATGTACGCGGCCTACGACTCGCTCGACGAGGACACCCGGGCCGAGATCGACACCCTCGACGCCGTCCACGATTTCACCCGCGCGTTCGGCTTCCGTGCCTCACCGGAGCAGCAGGCCGCGATGCGCGAGCAGAACCCCTCCGTCCAGCACCCGGTGGTCGCCACCCACGCCGCGACGGGCCGCAGGCACCTGTATGTGAACCGTATCTTCACCGACCACATCGTCGGCTACGACGAAGAACGCAGCCGCGCCCTGATCGACCGCCTGGCCCGGCAGGCCGACTACCCCGAACACCAGGTCCGCCTGAAGTGGCGCCCCGACACCGTCGCGTTCTGGGACAACCGCGCCGTCCAGCACTACGCGGCCAGCGACTACTGGCCGCAACGCCGCATCGTCGAACGCGCCTCGATCACCGGACCCCGTCCCACCCGCTGATCCCGAACGTGTCGGTGCCCGGAGGTAGGGTTCGGGCACCGAAGCGAATCCAGGGGGTGGGGTTGTGGGGACGAGACCGTGTGTTCGGACGACAGCGGGAACGGTGCGGGGGCGGGTCGAGAACTCGGTTGCGGTGTTCCGCGGCATCCCCTACGCGCGACCACCGTTCGGCGCCTTGCGCTTTCGGCCGCCGGTCGCGGTTCCGGCGTGGGAGGGTGTGCGTGATGCGGGGGCGTTCGGCCCGGGCGTGCCGCAGGCGGGTCATCGCGGTGCGGTGATGACCGCGGTGGCCGGGGTCGTCGAGGACGGATCGGATGACTGTCTGTCGCTGAACGTCTGGTCGCCGGATCTCGGGGCCGGTGGGTTGCCGGTGATGGTGTGGATCCACGGTGGCGCCTACCTGGAAGGGCGTTCGGCGAATCCGCACTTCGATGCCGCGACGCTGTCGGCGTGCGGTGTGGTGGTGGTGAGCATGAACTACCGCACCGGATTCGAAGGTTTCGCCCACGTTGACGGTGCGCCGGACAACCGCGGTCTGCTCGACCAGGTCGCGGCATTGCGCTGGGTCCGGGACGAGATCGCGGCGTTCGGTGGTGATCCGGGCGCGGTCACCGTGTTCGGGCAGTCGGCCGGGGCGGGGTGTCTGGCTGCGCTGGTCATAATGCCGTCGGCGGCGGGCTTGTTCCGTCGGGCGATCGTCCAGAGCCTGCCGGGCACATTCTTCGCGCCGGAGTTGGCCGGTGCCGTGTCGACGGCGATCGCGGCGCAGGTAGGGGCCGCCACGTCGGTCACGGATCTGGCCTCTGTGCCCCCGCAGGTGCTGGTCGACGCGACGGCGGCGATCATCGCGACGATGCCCGGGCGCGTCGAGGTCTGGGGTCCGATGGCGACGACTCCGACACCGTTCTCGCCTGTCGTCGACGGTGAGGTACTTCCGCAGGATCCCTGGCGGGCACTCGCCGCGGGCGTCGGCCGGGATGTCGAGTTGCTCGTCGGGCACACCCGGGACGAGTACCGGTTGTTCACCGCGGATCTCGGCCGCACGGTGACCGACGCGGATGTGAAGTCCGACCTGGCGGTTCTCGCTCCGTCCTTGGATCCCGGCGTGTACCGGGCGGCCCACCCCGACGTCTCCTCCGTGTGGTTGCTCGAACTCGTACATGCCGACTGGCTGTTCCGCATGCCGAGCCTGCGACTGGCCGAAGCCCAGCACATTGGCGGCGGCGCCACCTGGACCTACGAGCTGTGCTGGGGCTACAACCGCGACGAAGACGCTTCCCACAGCCTCGACGTGTTGCTGGTCTTCGGCACCCTCACCGCCGACGAGATCCGCCACCACCCCACGGCCTACCCGCACGCGGCGGAGCAAGCCGACGAACTCGGCCTGCGAATGCGCACGGACTGGGTGAATTTCGCGACCACTGGTGACCCCGGGTGGGCTGCTTACACCCCCGCCACGCGGCGTACCCGCGTCTACACCGCGGAGCCGGCCGTCCGCGCCTACCCCGAGGAGATCTCCCGCCGGATCTGGCGCGACATCGAATTCGGCACCCTGTACCCCGTTCCTGGGACGACGGCCGATGCGGGCCTGCCGGTGTCACCGGAGCCGACTAGCCTGAGCGGGGTGACGAGCACCGAGTTGCCCTTCGGGTCCTGGCCGACTTCCATCACCTCCGAAAGTGTTGTCGCCGCGGCGGTCCGCCTGGGTGAGGTGCGGGTGGACGGGTCCGATGTGTACTGGTCGGAAGGTCGGCCCGCCGAGGGCGGCCGAACCCAGATCGTATGCCGCGCCGCCGACGGAACCCGGACCGACCTGCTGCCGTCGGGCATGGACGCGCGCACCGCCGTACACGAATACGGTGGCGCCGCCTGGTGGGTGCGCGACGGTGTGCTGTTCTTCGTGAACTGGGCCGATCAGCGCCTGTACCGGCTCGAACGCGACGGTGAGCCGGTCGCGGTGACTCCGGAGCCCGCTGTCTCGCGCGGCGACCGGTATGGTGACGGCGCGTTCGCTCCCGACGGGGCGAGCATCGTGGCGATCCGGGAGCGGCATCCGGTCGACGGGCGGGGCGCGGTGGATGTGCGCAATGAGATCGTGCGGCTGTCCGCCGACCGGCTTTCGGAGCCGGAGGTCCTGGTCAGCGGCCCGGATTTCGTCGTGTCCCCGCGAATCGACCCGTCCGGGACGCTGCTCGCCGTGGTGAGCTGGGATCATCCGTCGATGCCGTGGGACGACACCGTCTTGCGCGTGCGTGACCTGTCGACCGGTGCGGAAACCGTGGTGGCGGGCGGCCCCGGCGAGTCGGTGCAGGAACCGCGCTGGCAGGACGACGGGTCGCTGCTGTTCCTGTCCGATCGCAGCGGATGGTGGAACCTCTACCGGTGGACCGCGGGCGGTGCGGTCGAGGCGGTGATCCAGACCCACGCCGAGATCGGCGTGCCCGCCTGGCAATTGGGTTCGGCACGGTACGCGGTGCTCGGGGCCGACCACGGCATCGTGTTCGCGCGGTGGCGCGACGGCTACGACGGGCTCGCCGTGCGCCGCGCCGACGGGTCGATCACCGACCTGGAGCTGCCCTTCTCCGCCGTCTTCGCGCTCGTGCGAGCCGACGAGAATTCGGTGGTGTTCACGGCGGGCACGCCGACCACGGAACTCGGCGTCTACCGGCTCACCTTCGGCGGCTCGTCACCGGAACTCGAAGCCTTGCGCGCTCCCCGCGATCTCGGCCTCGACGCCGCCGACGTCTCGGTGCCCGAGCCGATCTCGTTCCCGTCGACCGACCTCGACGGCGTCCCCCGGACCGGGCACGCGTTGTTCTACCCGCCGACCAGCACCCGCCACCGCGGCCTCGACGGTGAACGTCCCCCGTTGCTGGTCATGATCCACGGCGGCCCGACCGCGCAGGCGCTGCCGGTGCTCGCGCCCTCGACCCAGTACTGGACCAGCCGCGGTTTCGCGGTCGTGGACGTGAATTACGGCGGCTCCACCGGTTACGGCCGCGCCTACCGCGACCTGCTGCACCAGGCCTGGGGCGTGGTCGATGTCGCCGACTGCATCGCCGCCGCGCGATGGCTGGCCGACACCGGTCGCGTCGACCCGCACCGGCTCGCCATCCGCGGCGGCTCGGCGGGTGGATACACCACCCTGGCCGCCCTCGCCCGCCCCGACACCCCGTTCTCCGCGGGCGCCGACCACTACGGTGTCGCCGACCTGGAAGCCCTCGCCGCCGACACCCACAAATTCGAGAGCCGCTACCTCGACGGCCTGATCGGCGACTACCCCGCCCAGCGCGACCGCTACCGCGAACGTTCCCCCATCCACCACATCGACCGCTTCCGCAGCCCTCTGATCGTGTTGCAGGGCAGCGAAGACGCGGTCGTCCCACCGAACCAGTCCGAAATGATCGTCGACGCACTGCGCGAACGCGGAATCCCCGTCGCCTACCTGCTCTTCGATGGCGAACAGCACGGCTTCCGCCGCGCCGAGAACATCCGCACCGCCCTGGACTCCGAACTGAGCTTCTACGCCCAGGTCTTCGGCTTCCCCCTCCCCGTCGGCGAAGGAATCGTCCCGGTCGAGGTGGAGAACTTCGCGAGTATCCGGGTGAGCGAACCGGGATGAGTCACACCGAATGACGGCTCACTCGGAATCTGTGGTCTGGATACCCGCGTAGCGGGCGGCGATGCGGTGGCAGGCGTCGAGGAGTTCGGGCGGGTGCAGTTCGGTGAGGTCGGTGTCGAAGGTGGCGAGAATTCCGGCGATACCGGCCCACGACCAGGCGCCGAGGGTGAGGCGGCAGTGTCCGGTGTCGAGGTGTTCGACCACGGAGCCGCCCGGTGCCCAGCGGGCCACGATGTGAGCCGGAAGGGCCAGGCGTGCGCTGCCGGTGCACGGCCAGGTGGCGGGGGTGTCGCCGCGGTCGTGGCTGCTCATGACGAAGTGCGCGAGATCGCCGTCAGGTAGTTCACGGGGTGCGAAACCTCGGGTGGTCGGCCGCGGGTGCAGCCGGTCCACCCGGTGGACTCGCCACCGGTGATCGGCCAGGTCGTAGGCGATGAGATACCACCGTCCCGCCCACACGACCAGGTGGTGGGGTTCGAGGCGGCGGGCTGGCGTGAAGTCGGGTTCGCCCGGGTCCGGGCGGGTGCCGTCGGCGCGCAGCAGTTCGGCGAGGAGGATGTGGCGCCGTCGCACGGCGGTGCCGACGACGGTGAGCGCACCGGCGTCGATCGGGGGCGCGGGGAACTCCCAATAGTTCTGCAGTGTGGTCAGGCGCAGGGATTCCATGGCGGCGCGCAGCGTGTCCGGGATGGCTTGCTGCAGGGTGGTCAGGGCCCTGGCGGTGTCGTCCTGCAGGCCGAATACGGAGCTGGGTGCGGTTTGCAGCGCGATGGCGATCGCGAGGGCTTGGTCGTGGTCGAGTAGCAGGGGCGGCAGGGTGTGTCCGGTGCCGAGTCGATAGCCGCCGTCCGGGCCTCGGACGGTCAGGATCGGGTAGCCGAGTTCGCGCAAGGTGTCCAGGTCGCGGCGCACGGTGCGTTCGCTGACGGCGAGCCGGGCGGCGAGATCGCGGAGCTGCCATATCCGGCGTGAGCCGAGCAGCGACAGCAGCCGCAGTGCCCGGTGTGACGTACTGGCCATCGGTTCATCGTGCCAGCGGTACCGGCCATCCCGTGTCCACTACCGCTGGCACCGTCTGTGAGGAGAGCATTCGACCAGGGAAAGGCAGCTGAACATGCGTGTTGTCGTGGTAGGCGGAGGTATCGGTGGGCTGGCGCTGGGTGCGGGGTTGCGCCGGATCGGCCACGAAGTGACAGTGTTCGACCGCGACAGCGATGTCGCCGCGACCGGCGGCTACCACATCACCCTCGACGAGCGAGCGCAGTCCGCACTGGCGCGACTGGTGGCACCGGAGATCATGCGCCGGCTGCTCGCCTCGGGATCGGCACTGCGCCTGCGGGATCGGGACATGCTGTGGGACTACCGCGGCCGCCTGCTCGGCTACGGCCCGGACCTGTCGGGCAGCGCGAGCATCGACGTGGACCGCATCACGCTGCGCACCCTGCTGGCCGAAGCGGTCGGCGAAGATCTGCGTCTCGGCAGGACCGTGTCCGGCGTCGGCACCGACGACGACGACGGTATGCCGCGGGTGGTCTTCGTCGACGGCACGTCGGTCACCGCGGATCTGGTGGTCGGCGCCGACGGAACCCATTCGCTCGTCGCCCGCCACCTCGCGGCGGGCTCCACCAACCGTCCGGCAGGTCTCATCGGATTCTCCGGCCGCACCCGCCTCGCCGACCTCGACCCCGCCGAACGGCAACGGCTCGGCACCCGCTCGACCATGGGCATCGGCCCCCGAGGTGCCGCGCTGTATGTCGGATTCCTCGACCCGATCGGCAACGCCGCCCTCGCCGCCCCCGAGCTGAATATGTCGATCACGACAGGCCCGACCTACATCTGGGGAGCGATGTTCCCCGAATCCGCCGACACCGACGCCCTGCGCCGACTGCACGGCAGTGCCTTGCAATCCGCGCTGATCGAAAGGTTCCGTGACCGCAAGTGGGCCCACCACACGCTGGAAGTGATCGCCCGCGCCGAACCGGCCGGTGTGGCGGCCTTCCGGTTCAACGCCGCCTCCACCCGCGCCACCGACCTCGCCCCGTGGACCGCGGGCCGCATCACCGCCCTCGGCGACGCCGTGCACGCCACACCACCCACCGCCGGAATGGGTGCAGGCGCGGCGATCCAGGACGCGGCCGACCTGGTCACCCAGCTCCGCTCCCTCTCCACCGACACCACCGACCTCCCCGCCGCGATCGGACGCTACGAAGCACAGGCCCGGCAACGCGGTGCGGCGGTCCTGACCGCGGCGATGAGAACCGTTCGCCTCATCCTGGCCACCGACACCACCCCCGGCGCCGTCGCCACCGCCACGCTCACCCCGCTCCTGGCCGCGGCCGCCCGCCTCCGACCGAACCGTCGGCGAAAGGCTGACAACGACGACATCTAGTCGGTGTCGGTGGCGGCCAGAACCGTCACGCCGGGTTCGGGCGTCAACGCGGCAATACCGATATCCCAGGCAACCCTCTCGAACCATGCGGTGGTGGCGGCGAAGGTGAACCACCGGGCATCGGCCGCGAGCCGCGCGATGTGGTCGACGGCGTCGAATTCGCCTGCGCCACACAGCGCACCGAGTGACCGCCATGCGTACAGGCGCCCATATGCGGCGCCCTCGCCGGTGTTGTAGGCACCACCGTCGGCCGCCGCGGCGAACAGAATCGACCAGACGTCGGCGGGGGTCGACTCAGTCACCGTGAGATCCGCGGTCGCGCCGTGATCGCATCGTAGGCACTCCAGTGCGAGGGTGCCGAGTAGTGCGGTGACCGCGTCCGGGGCGGGGAGATGATCGAGCGTGAACGCGCGCGCCTCGCTGCGGCCGTTGGACTCCTGTTGCCAGTTGGCGACAGCTTGTCGCACCTGATCGGCGTGAAGGGAGGTGGTGGTTTCGATGGCCGCCGGAATGCGAAGGGGAGCGCTGTTGATGGTGGACGGCAGAGCGCCGCTGCCAACTGTATGGGAAGGACGTATGTGCTCGAGAGGCATGCGTTCCAGGGGAAGTACTCGCAGCGGATGCCAGGCCCAGTGCGGAGAAGTCGCCCACTGCATGAGCTGGTCGTGCTCGGCGATGACGACACCGCGCACGATCAGCTCATGCAACAGACACCCCCGCAACTCGTCGGCGATGGGTCCCGCGACACCGGCTGCGCCGAACGCGGCCACCGCCTCCTCGTGTTTCAGCGATTCGGCCAGCCAGGTGGCGATGCGGCGAGCTCGGGCTTTCGGTGGGCGCATCACCGCCACGACTTCCAGCGCTGCCGCGACCTTCCCCGACACCGGCCGCGCCAGAATCGCCCGCAGGCACTGCGTGACGAGACGGTGGTCGCCGCCGTGGGCGGTCGCGGCCGCGCGGGCCAGTGCCACCACGAATTCGACATCGTCGAGGGCCAGCCGTTCGTCGATGCGTTCCTGGATGCCGAGGCGGGGAAGGTCTTGGACTATCCGGTCGATCTCGGCGTGCACGGCTCCAGCGTACGGAACCGCAGCGGCAGAAGGATTCTCATGGCGCGGCAGGGTTCGGCGGGAAGACCTGGTGGTAGATCTCGTCGGCGTGGCTGGTGGGTTCCGGGGCGCCGGGGGTGAGCTGGTAGGTGCGGTGGCCGTCGGGGGTGCGTCCGGCGCGCAGGAACAGGTCGGTGGGGTGGGCGGCGGCGTGGCGGTGGTGGGCGAAGTCGTAGAGGTGGGTGACGAGGACGGGTTTGACGCCGGTGTCGACGAGGGCTTCGACCAGTGGGGTGAGGATGTGGGTGGCGTCGCGTTCGCTGGTGGAGGCGAAGGATTCGTTGGACAGCAGCAGCGCGCCCGGGGTGATGTGGTCGACGACGGCGCGCATGCGCACGAGTTCGTCGACGAGTTTGCCGTAGGTCATGGTGCGGTCTTCGTCGGTGACGAAATGGGTGAAAACGCCGGTGCTGATCTCGGAGTCGAACCTCTCGGCCAGGACGAACATGCCCGCCTGCATCATGATCTGGGCGGTGCCGAGGCTGCGCAGGAACGTCGATTTGCCACCGTTGTTGGCGCCGGTGACCACCAGCAGGGAGCGCCCGGTCGCGTCGAGCTCGTTGCCGACCACGTCGCGGGCCGACAGCGCCAGAGTGAGGTCGCGCAGTCCGGCGGCGCGCAGACGAGGTGCTCCGGCCGGGTGGACGGTCGGCAGGCAGTGGGGAATCCCGGCGCGACGCAATCGGTCCGACAGGTTGAGACAGCCGAGGTAGAAGGCCAGTTCGGTGCGCAGCCGCTGGAAGAAGTCGTGGATGTGGTCGGCGGCGTAGCTGACGGTTTCGGCCAGATCGGCCAGCGCCCGGTCGCGCAACTGCACGATCGGATTGAGGGTGGGGTTGGCGTGGGCTTCGGGGTCTTCGATCGGGTGGAACGCGGCACGTCCCGAGCGCAGACCGAAGCGGGTTCTGCGCGCGGGCAGCGGGTCGTGCACGACGATGTCGGCGATCTTGTTGCCCAGGCCCAGGCTCGCCCCGAGATGGATGCCGTGGTCGAAATGTAAAGCGGTCAGGTGTTTTTCGACGGTGTCGAGGTAATCGTCGTCGAAGTGTTCGGTCACGGTGGCGGTGAGGCCGCGCAGGCCCGCCGAGGTGAAGGTGTGTGCGCGGCAGTGGGCGCGCAGCCTGCGCAGGTAGGTGAGTAGTTCGGTGAACGGTGGCAGCGACAGGACCAGTTTTCCGCCCGCGCGCCGACCGCCACCGGCGGGCCAGCGCCGGATACGGGTCGGTGCGACCGCGATCCGGTAGAGCTCGCGGACCGCGTCGGGCTGCGCCCAGCAGTCAGCCAGCACGTCGTGCCGGTAGGCGATGGTGTCGATGTCGGTGAGTGTGGCCGGTACCGTCGCGCGGACGGTGTCGAGGATGAGTGGGTCGCCGTCGGCCATTGCGGTGAACAGCGATTCCAGACCCAGGTCGGTGACGAGGTGGTCACCGTTGACGGCGGTGCCGGGCACCCGGTCGGGCGGGTGCAGCAGGTTCACTCGCATGCGGTCATCCTCACGGTGACGAGATCGTAAGTGAGCCCGTAGCGTTCGGCGAGGACCACCGCGTGTGCGTTGCCGTCGGCTGCGCGGCGTTCGATCCGGAATGCCCGCCGGGCCGGGTCGTCGGGGTCGGTGGCCGCGACCATGCTGACCGTTTCCGGCCGGGTGGCGGCGAGTTCGTCGAAGAACGTCACCCACACCGCCATCGAACCGGCGGCGATGATCTTGTCGAGGACCCGGCGGCCGATCCGGACGGCGTCGGCGGTGCTGGTCGAACTGAAACTCTCGTTGAGGATGAGCAGGCTGTCGGCGGTGGCGTGGTCGAGAGTGTCGCGGACACGGTCGAGTTCGGCCAGCAGGCGTCCGTCGGCGTCGGTGGCCTGTTCGGCACGCTCGAAATGGGTGGTCAACCGGTCGGGCAGGGTCAGGCGGGCCGTACGTGCCGGGACCGGGCAGCCGAGCGCGGCCAGGTAGGCGAGCTGGCCGATCATGCGGGCGAAGGTGGTCTTCCCGCCCTGATTGGGGCCGGTGACCACCAGGACCCGTTCCGGCCCGGACAGCGTGAAGTCGTTGCACACCAACGGTTGCGCAGACCCGCCCGGCTTACCGGCCAGCGCGAGGTCGAAGGCGTCTTCGGCGCCGAGGTCCGTGCCGTCGGTGACCACGGCCGGCAGTGACAGGGGCGCGCTGACGGTGGCGGCGAAGTCGAGATAGCGCAGATAGAAATGGATCTCGCGGTCGAAGGTGACGACAGCGGGGTTCGAGGAACTGTGCGTGCCGGTCGGCGAAGCCGGCCAGGCGTGCGAACGGTTCGGGGAACAGGCCCGCGACACGGTCGAGGATCTGTTCTTCCATCTGGTTCATGTCCGGCCACTCGGGTTGCGGACGCAGCGGCGGCGGGGGACCGGCACCGAAACGGGCGAGCAGCCCCGACACGGTGGCGCTGTAGTCGGTGTCGCTGTCGTCGGGCCCGACGTCGATCGTGTCGGTATCGAGAACGCGGATGCTGTAGCGGACGGCGGCGAGGGCTTGCTGTGTCGTGTGCACATCCTCGGCGAGAGTGCGGATCACCGGACCTTCGACGGCCTCGGTGACCGTGTCGCGCCATCGACGCAATGCCCTCGACGAGAGTGTGAGCGCGGGCAGCGCTTCGGCCATCGTGGTGAGGGCGGCGAGGTAGTCGGCGGCGGCGTCGAGATGCCAACGCTGGCACTGTCGCGGATGCTGGAGCCGGGCAGCACCGGCTACGCGTCGGCGCACCCGCCGCATTCCGGCCGCGAAATCGTCGAGAACGGTGCGGACCTCGATGTCGGCCAGATCGGCGAACACTTCCTGACGGAATCGCACCGTGTCGGGATCGCAGACCGGGTGGCGCAGCAGCGCGGTGAGCCCGAACTCGTCGGGCGCACCCGCGATCGCGGCGATCACCTGGTCGAGCCGCAGATCCGTGACGGTCGCGTCGTCGACGACCATCGCCGCGACGGCCGAGGGATCCGTCGGCCAGACCACGCTGTCCGCGCGCATCGACGCCCTCCCTCCGCTGTGCCGTCGGCACCCGTCACGCAGGCTAGGGAGCGGCGCCGTGATCGTCAAGGATCAGGCGGGCAGCGCCGCGGTGAACACCACCTCGAGTTCATCGATGACATCGTCGAGCGCCGCCGTCGACCGGTTCACCCGGCACAGGATCACCGCACCCTCGACCGCCGCGATCGCCATCGTCGCCAGGCGTCGCGCGCGCTCCGGTTCCACCCCGTCGGTTTCGATCGCGGTGACCAGCCCGGTATGCCAGCGCTGGATGATCGCCGCGACCGATGGTTGCAGATGCTCGTCGTCGGGCGAGCTGCCCACCGCCACCGACACCACCGGGCATCCGGCCGCGAAATCGGACTGCGCCAGCAGGGTGTTCCAGAACTGCCCGAACTGCCGCAGGGTCACGACCGAGTTCTGCGCCGCGGTCTGCTCGATGATGGCGCCGATGGTGTCACCGGCCAGCGTCAGCGATTCGGTCATGATCTGCGCGCGGCCACCGGGGAAATGGTGATACACCGACCCCCGGGGTGCGTCGCTGCGCGCCAGCACGGCGTCGATGGTCACCCCGGCCGCGCCGCGCTCGCGCAGCAACTCGACGGCGCTGTGCAGCATTCGCTGGCGGGTGTTGGTGCGGGCTCCCACGACGGTGGCACTCCTGACAGACGAACGGGTCCGGACCTCGCTATGCTACCTCGCATAGTCCCTGCTCCTGGCCGCCGGACCGGTAGGTTGAGCGGAAACCACCTGTACTCTCCGCGCGAAGGACCACCACGTGAACCGGCCGGTGTTCGACGCCCACCTCCACATCATCGACCCCGCCTACCCGCTGGTGGAGAACGACGGATATCTGCCCGAACCGTTCACTGTCAGCGACTATCAGGCGCGGATCGCCGGGCTGGGCATCGCCGGCGGCGCGGTCGTGTCGGGTTCATTCCAGGCCTTCGACCAGGACTATCTGATCGATGCGCTGCGGGTACTCGGCCCCTCCTATGTCGGTGTCACCCAGACCCCCGCCGACACCAGCGACGCGCGGATCCTCGCCCTGCACGAGGCGGGCGTGCGGGCGGTGCGGTTCAATGTGCGCCGCGGTGGCTCGGCCGGTCTGGACGATCTCGACCGCCTCGCCCGCCGCGTCCACGACCTGGCCGGTTGGCACACCGAGCTCTACATCGACGCCCGCGCGACCGCCGACCTCGCCGACCGCCTCACCGCCCTGCCCGCCGTGAGCATCGACCACCTCGGACTCCACGCCGACGGCCTCGACGACCTCCTGCGGCTGGTCGAACGCGGTGTGAAGGTCAAAGCGACCGGCTTCGGCCGTATCGATCTGGACCCGGCCGCGGCGATCACCGCCATCATGCGAGTCGACCCCACTGCACTCATGGTCGGCACCGACTTACCGTCCACCCGAGCACGCAGGCCCTTCGAGAACACCGATTTCGCGATCGTCGAAAGCGCACTAGAACCCGATCAGGTATCGGCGGTCTTCTGGGACAACGCCGCCGCCTTCTACCTCCGCGACCCCCGCGAGCCCAGGTCAGTGTGATCGGTGGGCATACAGCGCGGCCTGGTCGATGACACCCCAGACGCGGACCTCGAAGCGGTACTCGCCGGGGAGCGGTTCGAGCAGGCCCTCGACCGCGTGGATTCCGGGTACGGGGGTGCGCACCGGGTGCAGGCCGAGGGCACGGCCCCATTGATCGACGACCCAGCCGGGGTGGTGCGGAAGGTGGGTTCCGGCTTGGCCTTCGATGGACAGAACTGCTTCCATGTCGGTGTCGTCGGTCACCGACGGGGCGACGAACCAGGTCAGCGGGAGCAAGCCTGAGGTTCGGCCGAGTTCGTTGAGGTGGGTGGCGACTGCCGCCTCGATGGCCGCGCTCAGCTGAGTCAGGTGCATGACAGTCATCTTGCTCCGGGTCCCGCGGTCGCGATGTGGCAGCCCGGGCTCGTCGTTGCCCGGATCAGGCTGTGGTGGGCGACTTTTCGCGTTCGGCGGCCGACGTGGCCTTGAGAGCCTCGAAGCGGACGACCGCGCCGGCCGCGCCCCAGCTGCCTTCGGGGATCTCGCGGATCAGTGTCCACACGTGCAGTGCCTGTGCGCTGTTCGGGTCGAGTCCGGCGGCGGTGACCACGGCGGTGTGGACGTCGGCGATGAGTCCTTCCTTGCGGCGAGCGGACAGGGCACCTTCGGGGACGGTGATCTCTATGCGGAAGCGGGGGCTGCCGCCGCCACGTCCACCGACCGCGAGCTGTTCGGCGTCGATCTCGTGGAAGTACACCCAGGTGATCTCGCGGAAGAACTCGGTGTCGGGGGCGCCTTCCCAGCGCAGCAGGATCGTGGCGAGCTCGTCGAGCAGCTGGGGGCGAACGGTGTCGGGGATGGAACCGCGGACGGCGGTGACATCGATCATCGGCATGGAGGACTCCTCGGTATGGGGGACCAGACTGCTATGCAGTATTGCATAACACTTAGGAAGTGCGACAGGTTGCGACGGCCTAGGCCGAGAGGTGCGTTTCGGCGCATGTCGAAGAGAATCGAGCACACCTTCACCCGGTGAGCGTGGTCGACGAGCGCAGTGCGCTCGATCCGCCGGTTTCGTTGTACGACCATGCTCTACGGCTACATCAGCTCGATCCCGGACAGCCGCTTCCCCGTGGTGGTGAGCCATATCCGCCCGGCGCCGTGCCGGCGGTCGATCCACCCAGGCCGGACTACACGGAACTGAAGTCCGCCGCGGTATCGGTGCTCCAGGACTATCTCGCTGATCCGTCCTCGCTCCCGAGCGACCTGCACGACCGACTCGGACGGCTCAGCCCGGGTTATCCGTATGTCGAGGGAATCCTCGAGGAACTTTCGCTCGAACCCTCGCCCCGACTCGGGGTTCCGGTAGTAACCGCCGAAAAACCAACGGATATGCGTAGCCGGTAGCCGTTCGCTGGTGAGACAGGGTTCAGCCTGCGGTGGTGGCTGATTGCTGGTTGGCTTGGCTCCCAACGCTATTGGCTGGTGTGGGAGGTGGGGTTCGTGGCGACGCGGGTGTTCGCGGATGAGGAGTTGGCGCGTCTGCGGGAGTTCCCGGAGATCGGTCGTGAGGAGTTGTTCCGGTTCTTCACGCTCTCTCCGGCGGATTTGGCGTTCGTCGATCCTGGTCGCGGTCGTGGTCCGGCCGATCGGCTGGGTATCGCGATCGCGTTGTGCACGTTGCCGTGGCTGGGGTTCGTGCCAGATCGGGTGGTGACTGCTCCGCCGGTCGCGGTAGCGCGGTTGGCCGAGCAGCTGCGGGTCGATGGCACTGAGATCCGTTCCTACGGCCGCCGCGCTCAGACCCGCACCGACCATCTGTGGCTGGTCGCGCAGTACCTCGGGTGGCGGGCGGCGGGTGCGCTCGAACTCAAGGAGCTCGGCGAGTTCCTGCTCGCGCGGGCGATGGAGCATGATTCCCCGACTCTGCTGTTCCGGTTGGGGTGTGAGTACCTGATCTCGGCGCGAGTGATCCGCCCCGGTCCGGTGAGCATGGTCGAACGCGTCGCCCATGCCCGCGAGCAGGCCCAGCGCGAAACCTACGATCGCCTGGCGCACGAGTTCAGCCCGGCCCGCTGCGCTGAGCTGGATGCGCTGCTGGTCACCGATGCCTCGTTGGGGGTTTCGCGGTTGCGGTGGTTGTCGACCGGGCCGGTGGAGGCGTCGGCGGCCGCGGTGCGTGCCGAGGTCGACAAGCTGGCGTTCCTGCGCGGACTGGGCGCGGATCGCCTGGATATGTCGGTGCTGCCCGCCGAGCGGCGGCGGTTCCTGGCCACGATGGGGCGCCGGTTGACCCCGCAGGCGCTCGAACGCCGGGACCCGCAGCGCCGGTACCCAATCCTGCTCACGGTGTTGGCACAGTCCGGTACCGACGTGCTCGACGAGGTCGTGGCGTTGTTCGATCAGGCGATCTCGGCGAAGTTCGGTGCCGCCGAACGCCGAATGCAGCAGGAACTGGCCGAACGCGGCAAATCCGGCGAGGACCGCCAGGGGTTGCTCGACGACCTGCTGGCGATTGTCACCGATCCGGCGGTGGCCGATGAGGAGATCGGCGCGCTGATCCGTGGGGAGAAGATCGGGTGGGAGCGGTTGCGGGCGGCGATCGCGCAGGCCAGGCCCCGGTTGCCGCGTGATCACGGGCATCTGGCCGCGCTGGATTCCTCCTACAACTACCTGCGCCAGTTCACTCCCGCGGTGCTGTCGACGGTCGGTTTCGCCGGCGGGACGGCCGCGTCCGAGCTGCTGATCGCGGTCGCGATGCTGCGCGAGCTCAACGCCACCGGGCGCCGCAAGGTCTTCGACGAGGCCCCCACCGGGTTCGTGCCCACGAAGCGGCGCGGATACCTCGATGCGGCGCGAAAGCCCGGCAGCGCCACGGCGTATCGGCACTACTGGGAGCTGTGCGTGCTGCTCGGGTTGCGTGACGGGTTGCGCAGCGGGGACGTGTACGTGCCGGGCTCACGCCGGTATGCCGATCCGGCCGCCTACCTGCTCACGCCCGAGCAGTGGGCTCCGCAGCGTAGCGAGTTCTGCCGCCTGGTCGGGCGCTCGGCCGACCCTGGCGTCGCCCTGGCCGCCGTGGTCGACGAGCTGCACGGCGCGGTCGGTGAACTCGAGGCGGTGCTCGCCGGGGGTGAGGGGCCGGTGCGGCTGGACGACGAGTCCGGGGATCTGATCATTTCCCCGTTGACCGCCGAAGACGTTCCGGCGGAAGCTGTCTCGCTCAAGGCCGAGCTGACCGAGATGTTGCCGTTCGCGCCGATCGTGTCGCTGTTGATCGAGCTGGACAAACGCACCGGCTACCTGGACTGCTTCACTCACGCGAGCGGGAAACAGGCCCGCACCCCGGAGTTGAAACGCAATCTGATCGCGGTGCTGCTGGCGCACTCGACGAACCTGGGTTTGGCGCGGATGGCTGAGGCCTGCGGCATCTCCTACGACATCCTGTCCTGGACCGACGAGTGGTATGTGCGCGAGGAGACTCTGCGCGCGGCCAACCTCGCGATCGTCGACTACCACCAGCGACTCCCGCTCACACCCGTGTTCGGCGCAGGCACGCTGTCGTCGAGCGACGGGCAGCGGTTCCCCACGCGCGGGAAGTCGACCACCGCGCGGCCGATGAGTCGCTACTTCGCAGACCAGGGCCTGTCGACCTATACCCATGTCACCGACCAGCACGCCACCTACGGCACCAAGGTGATCGTGGCGACCAAACGCGAAGCCCACTACGTGCTCGATGAGATCCTGGGCAATGCCACCGATCTGCCGATCACCGAACACGTCACCGACACCCACGGGGTCACCCTGGTCAACTTCGGCCTGTTCGACCTGCTCGGGATGCAGCTGTCTCCGAGGATTCGGGACTTGGGCCGCATCACCCTCTACCGGCCGGGTCCGCGCGCGGTCGCCGAGGACCGGTTCCCGCACGCGGGCCCGTTGATGACCCGGAAAGCGAACCTCGATCTGGTCGCCGAGCACTGGGACGACCTGCTCCGGTTGGCCGGCTCGTTGAAGTTCGGGCACGCTACCGCTTCCCTACTCGTCGGCAAGCTTTCCGCCTCCGGGCGCCAGAACACCCTGGCCGCAGCATTGAAGGAGTACGGGGCGCTGCGGCGCACCATCTACGCCGCGAAATACCTTTCCGACCCGGACTACCGGCGCAAGATCTCCCGCCAGCTCAACAAGGGCGAATCCCTGCACGCGCTACGCCGCGACCTGCTCTACGCCCACGAGGGCATGATCCGGGCTCGCCAGCTCGCCGACCAGACCGAGCAGGCGTGGTGTCTGACCCTGGCCACCAACGCCGTGATCGCCTGGACCACCGAGTACTACGGGCTCGCTGTGGAACAGATGCGCCGGTCCGGGCAGCGCATCGACGACGAAGTGCTGGCCCACATTTCCCCGGCGCACAGTGCCAACATCAACTTCTTCGGCGCGATCGAGGTCGACATCGACGCCGAGCTGGCCCAGCTCGGACCGACCGGGTATCGGCCGCTGCGGGTGCGCGACACTCTGTTCTGAACGGCCACCGCACCGGGGACGAACGGTGATGGCGGTGCGGCGGCGGTGAGAGGTAGGACACGATCGGCCGTTCCCGCTTGCCACTCTACCCTCCTGTAAGGGTAGAGTTTGGATCGCTGAGTGGTAGCTGATGTGTCCCGCGGCGTAGCCGATGCGATCGGCTCGTCACCCGTGACGGGGTCATCCACTCGCGTTCCCGACGACTTTCTCCCCGGCGACCGCTTTTCACGTTGCCCGGGTGCGCCCGCGTGCGCGTGAGCCCATGGAATGGAGTTTCCCGATGGTGTCGACGACACAGCGGCCGACCGACGCGGCTTCGGTACTGGCCGCGTTGCGCAGCCCGGCACGACTACGGACCGAGATATTGGCCGGTTTGGTGGTCGCGCTGGCGCTGATCCCCGAGGCGATCTCGTTCTCCATCATCGCCGGAGTGGACCCGAGCGTCGGGCTGTTCGCCTCGTTCACCATGGCGGTGACCATCGCGATCGTCGGTGGCCGCCGGGCGATGATCTCCGCCGCGACCGGTGCGATCGCGCTGGTGATCGCACCGGTGGTCCGCGAGCACGGCCTGGACTATCTGATCGCCACGGTCATCTTGGCCGGCGTGCTGCAGATCGTGCTCAGCGTGGTCGGCGTCGCGCGGCTGATGCGGTTCATTCCGCGCAGCGTGATGGTCGGGTTCGTCAACGCGCTGGCCATCTTGATCTTCACCGCCCAGATCCCGCACCTGCTCGGGGTGCCGTGGCTGGTTTATCCGATGGTCGCGATCGGCATCGTGATCATGGTGTTGCTGCCCAAGGTGTCGCATGTGGTTCCGGCGCCGCTGGTGGCCATCGTGCTGCTCACCGCCGCCACCATCGTGTTCTCGCTCAACGTGCCAAACGTGGGCGACGAGGGCGAGTTGCCGTCGAGTCTGCCGACCTGGCTGATCCCCGACGTCCCGTTCACCCTCGAAACGTTGAGCATCATCGCGCCCTACGCGCTGGCGATGGCCCTGGTCGGGCTTCTCGAATCGCTGATGACGGCCAAGCTGGTCGACGACATCACCGACACGCATTCGGACAAGACCCGTGAGGGCTGGGGTCAGGGCGTGGCCAATGTCGTGACCGGGTTCTTCGGCGGCATGGGTGGTTGCGCGATGATCGGCCAGACCATGATCAATGTGAAGTCCTCCGGCGCACGCACCCGCATCTCGACGTTCCTGGCCGGTGTGTTCCTGCTGGTCCTGGTCGTCGGGCTCGGTGATGTGGTCGCGTTGATCCCGATGGCGGCACTGGTCGCGGTGATGATCATGGTCTCGGTCGGCACGATGGACTGGCATTCGATCTCCCCGAAGACCTTGCGGCGCATGCCGATCGCCGAAACCACCGTCATGGTGGTCACCGTCGCGGTCACCGTGGCGACGCACAATCTCGCCTACGGCGTCATCGCCGGCGTGCTCACCGCGATGGTCGCGTTCGCGCACAGGGTCGCGCACTTCACCGAGGTGGACAAGGTCTCCGAGTCCGACACCGACCACGACGGGGCGATCGACACCCGCGTCTACAAGGTGCGCGGCGAATTGTTTTTCGCCTCGAGCAACGACCTGGTCTACCAGTTCGACTACGTGGACGATCCGGCCAATATCGTGATCGACATGTCGGATGCACACATCTGGGACGCCTCGACTGTGGCGACCCTGGACGCGATCAGCACCAAGTACGCCGCCAAGGGCAAGAACGTGGAGATCATCGGGCTCAACGCCGCCTCGGAAGCTCGCCACGACAGGTTGTCCGGGCACCTGGTCGGCGGGCACTGAGGTGGGAACCGACACCAGCGGCTACCTACAGATCGGGCAGGTCGCCGAGCGGACCGAGTTGTCGGTGAAGTCGATCCGCCACTGGGACGAGGTCGGGCTGGTTCAGCCCTCGGCCCGTTCCGGTGGAGGGTTTCGTCTCTACACCGAGGCCGATGTCGATAGGATGCTGGTCATCCGCCGCATGAAGCCGCTCGGCTTCACCCTCGCGGAGATGAAGCAGTTGCTCGAGGCGATCGAGGTCCTCGACGACGCCTCGGCTGAGCCTGCCGCGCGTGCGGCGGCGCAGGCGGATCTGCTCGCGTTCCGCGAGAAGGCCGCCGACAGCGCCGAACGTCTGCGGCGGCATCTGGCTTATGCCGAGGAGTTCACCGACTTGCTCACCACACGCTCCTGGGAATCTTCGGCATGACCTGACTGCTCGCCGCCGTAAGACGCGTGTTTCCCGGTGGGGTCGTCGATCCGGATGAGGAAGAGCCCGGCGAGGATGGTGGCCGCGATCGCGGCGGCGAGTAGGTATCCGGTGGTGATGGAGGTGGCGGCCATCAGCGGCCCGAACACCAGCGGGGATCCGAACTGGCCGGTGAACATGGCCGTGCCTGACAACGAGGTCGCCTGGCCGCGCCGCGTCGCCGGTGGTGTTTCGCCGATGAGCACGGTGATCACCGGCAGCAGTAGCCCGTTGCCGATGCCGAACAAGGCCGACGCGGCGAACACCGGTGCCGGGTGCGCGACCAGGCCCAGCACGAGGAAAGCGCCGATCAACCACCCCGGCGTCGAGGCCAGCCCACCAACCAGGCTCGCGACGGTGAACAACAGCAGCCCGGCGAGGAAGACCCGCTTGCGGCCGAACACGTCGGCCAGGCGGCCACCGACCAGCAGCAGGCCCGCGAATACCAGCGCATAGGCGTTGACCACCCACGCGAGCCCGGTGTCGCTGAAGCCGAGTGACGTTCGTATCGACGGCAGAGCGACATTCACCACCGAGATGTCGAGCACCACCATGAACTGCGCCGCGCACACCACCGTGAGCAGCGCGGCCGCGCGCGCCGGTGCCATCGCCGCCTTCTCGTTTGTGCCGGGTCGCCGCACACCCACCTCCAAGTTGATACATTTGTATCCGATACATCTGTATCACCGACTTCATGGTGATGTCGAGAGAGGTGACCGTGCCCCGAACCGTGGATCACGCCCAACGCCGCGCCCAGCTCGCCGACGCAGTGGTGGCCGTCGCCGCCCGCTCGGGCCTACACGCGGTCACCATCCGCGCCGTGGCCGCCGAGGCCGGGGTTTCGCTGCGGTTCGTGCAGTACTACTTCCCGACCAAGGCCGAACTGCTCGTCGGCACCCTCAACCACCTCGAAACCCTCAGCCACCGCCGCTGGAACCGTCGCCTGGCCGGCCTGCCCGATCCGCCACCGGCTCGCGCACTGATCGAGGCCTTCTGCGCCGAAGCCCTGCCCACCGATACCGCCAGCCGCGCCTTCCACCTCGTCGGCACCTCGTATGCGGTGCTGGCCATGACCGACCCCGACCTGGCCCAGCACCCCTTCGTTGCAGGCATCGATCGACTCGAACACCAACTTGCCCAAGCGCTCTCACGCGCGCAGACGCACCGGGAGATCCCCGGCGGCATCGACGTCACCGCCGAGGCGATCCGGCTGGTCATGCTCACCCACGGTCTGAGCACCAGCGTGCTGATCGGCCAGCACAGCCCCGACACCGCCCTTGCGGTGCTGACCGACCACCTGGACCGGCTGTTCGATACCACCGCCGGGACGAACCCGCCGAGCCCCGGATAACGGGCTGTTATCCCGGGTATCGTGAGACTCGACCTGCGGCGGACCCGTCGCGGCGAATACACGAAGCGACCCCGTTATCCGGGGCAAGCCGGAAACGGGGGAACCGATGGCCGCGAAGGTGACCCGGCTACGCACCGCCCCAACCCGCACCCTGCGCACCGCCGGCGAAGCATTCCTCGACACGATCGGCTCGGCGAACACCCGCCGCTCCTACGGCATCGCCATCGTCAAGACCGTCGACGCGATCGACGGCAGGGGCCCCGACGGGCTGAACGGGCCCAGCCGTGCCCTGGACTCGATCACCGACGCCGAAGTCGGTGCGGCGCTGGAAACCCTGTGGGGCAGCGCGGCCGTGAACACGTGGAACGCGCGCCGCGCCGCAGTCGGCAAATGGCTGAGCTGGTGTGCCGAGCAGGGCTGGACCGCGCCGACGCTCCCGGCCTCGGCCAGGCGGTCGACGCCGCCGGACTCCGAGACCCCGGCCCGCTCACGGACCGCGATCGATCGGCTCATCGCCCGCCGCGAGATCCACGTGCGGGAGAAGACGCTGTGGCGGATGCTGTATGAAACCTGCGCCCGCGCAGAGGAACTACTCCAGCTCAACATCGAAGACCTCGACCTAGCCGCCCGCAGCGCAGCCGTGAAGTCCAAGGGCGCCAAACCCCGCACCCGCCGTCGCGGACCCGCTCACCACGAACACGTGCTCGAGACCGTGTACTGGGACGCGGGCACCGCCCGCCTGCTGCCCCGGCTCATCCGCGGCCGCACTCGCGGCCCGGTGTTCGTGGGCCACCGCCGACCGGGGCCCGGCAAGTACCTCGCCGACCGCGACGTCTGCCCCGACACCGGCCTGGCCCGGCTGTCCTACGACCAAGCCCGCGACCTGCTCGACGCCGCCACCGCGGTCGACGGGCCCGGAACCGGCTGGGATCTGCACGAACTGCGCCACTCCGGCTTAACCCACCTCGGCGAATCCGGGGCCAGCCTGCTGGAACTGATGGCCAAGTCCCGCCACCGCAAGGCCGAGAACCTGCGCCGCTACTTCAAACCATCCCCGCAGGCGATGCGCGGGCTCACCGCGCTACTCGGCCCGGACGCCAACCGGCGCTGACCAGCAGCTACGCCATATCCGTTGATTTTTCGGCGGTTACTACTGGGACCCCTACTCGGTGCGGGCAGGCGTTCGAGCACGATCGCCCGGATTCCGGCCAGGCCCAGTTCGCAGGCCAGCATCAGTCCGTTCGGGCCTGCGCCACTGATCACGACATCGGCGGTCACGGGTGACTCTCTTTCGCTGGGAGGCGGGTGTGGTTTCGAGGCTAGACCGAAAAGATGCGTGCACGCAATATTGCGCACACGCAGAAATAATGGAATACTGGGCCGATGACGACACGACGGACCGGCCTGCGCGAGCAGAAGAAACAGGCCACCCGGGCGGCCTTGTCGGCAGCAGCCCTGCGGCTGGCCCTCGAACACGGACCCGACAATGTGCGCGTCGATGACATCGCCGAGGCCGCCGGCGTCGCACCCCGGACCTACAACAACTATTTCTCCAGCCGCGAACAGGCGATCGTCGCCGCCGTCACCACCGAACGGGAAACACGCATCGCCGCCGCGGTGACCGCCCGCCCCGATGCTCCCCTCGCCGACGCGGTCATCGACGCGATCGCCGAGCAGTACCTCCCACACAGCGAATCCGGCCGCGACACACTCCTGCTGATCACCACCCACCCCGCGCTGCGCACCGCCTACGTCCAGGCCACCGCCGCGATCGAAGACCCCCTCGCCGCAGCCATCGCCGAACGTCTCGGCGCCACCGACCGGCACACCGCCCGCGTACTCGCCGCCGCAGCCCTTGCCGCGGTCCGGATCGCCCTCGACCAATCGCTGCAGCCGGCGCCCGTGGCCGCCGGCCTCGTCGTCCCGACCGGACCGTTGCCGGATCTCCTGCGCACAACCCTCGCCCCGCTGGTCCCGGCCTTCGCCGCCGCCGAACGTCGGGCCACCGGCTGGTCCGGCGGATGATCACACCGGGTGGCTACCCAGCACTGGTCTCGCCCGGGCGTCACCGGGGACGGCGCTGTTCAGTCGGTGTCGGTGGCCGCGAGGATCGACATCCCCGGTTCCGGGGTGAGCGCGACGATGCCGAGGTCCCAGGCGACACGTTCGAACCAGTCCGTGTCGGCTTCGAAAGTGAACCAGTGGGTGTCGCTCGCACGGGCGATGATCTGGTCGACGGTGTCGAATTCGGTGGCGCCGCACAGCGCGCCGAGTGAACGCCAGGCCGCGAGACGGCCGTAGGCGGCGCCGTCGCCGGAGTTGTAGGCGCCGCCGTTGGCCGCGGCGCCGAACAGGATCGACCAGACGCGCGCCGGGGTCGAGGCGGTGACGGCGAGAGCGGTGGCCGCGGGATGACCGGCGTGCAGACATGCCAGTTCGAGCGAGTCCAGCAGGGCCGCGGCGACTGCCGGGTCGGGGCGGTGACTCAGCCGGTAGGTCCGGATCTCGGTGCGGCCGTTGGACTCCCGCTGCCAGTTCGATACCGCCGATTCGAGCTGGGCCACCTGTGCGGGTGTCGTCGTCTCGGTGGCGGACGGGACGGGGAGACGGGCTTGTCTGTTCAGCGCGGGCGAACCGTCGGTGCTGGACGGCTTTCCGACGCTGGACCCCCTCCGGCTGTACTGGCGCAGTGCCGGTGCGTGCTCGAACATGGTGGGTTCGAGGGGTAGGGCGCGCAGCGGATGTCCCGCCCAGTGCGCGGACTCCGCCCACCGCCGGATCTGTTCGTGCTCGGCCACGACGACCCCGCGCAGGATCAGTTCGTGCAGCAGGCATGCCCGCAGTTCGTCGGCGATCGGTCCGGCGAGCCCGGCAGCGCCGAACGCGGCCACCGCGTCGTCGTGGCCCAGCGAACCGGCCACCAGGGCGGCGATGCGCCGCACCCGTTCCTTGCGCACCCGCATCACCGCCACGACCTGCAACGCAGCGCTCGCCCCGCCGGGCGCGGCCAGCAACGCCCGCACCGCGTAGTCGACGAGGTACTGGTCCGGGCCGTGCGCGGTGGCGAGAGCTTCGGCCAGCGACACCACGAACCCGAAGTCGCCCTCGGCGACGCGCTCGTCCACGAATTGCTGTGATTCGGCGTCGAATTGGTCGCGCGCGACCACCCGGACGATCCGCTCGATCTCGGTATACACGAGCCCAGCTTACGGAGCGGATCGACCGGGAGTCAGCTCAGATTTCCACCATCTGGTGGTCACCGAGGTGGCCGGTGAGGTAGCGGAGGTGGTCGCTGGTGTCGCCGAGGGTGTGTTCGATGGCGGTGAGGCGGGCGGTGTAGTGGCCGACCGGGTATTCGGCGGTCATGCCGATGCCGCCGTGGAGCTGGATGGCTTCCTGGCCGATGTGTCTGCCGGACCGGCCGATACGCAGTTTCGCGCGGGCGGCGACCATCGGGTCGGCGATGCCGTCGGCCAGTGACATCGACGCGTACAGGCTCATGCTGCGTGCCAGTTCGAGTGAGACATACATGTCGGCGGCGCGGTGTGTCAGCGTCTGGAAGGTGCGCAGCGGGACCCCGAATTGTTTGCGGGTCTGCAGGTAGTCGGTGGTGAGGCGCAAGGCCTCGGCCATGGCGCCGACTGCTTCGGCGCCGAGCGCGGCCTGCGCGGTGACGATCGCGTCGGCGATCACCGCGGAGGTGTCGACGGGTTCGCCGAGGGGTTCGGCCGCGGCGCAACCGGATTCGCGCA